>DATIEE010000029.1 GCA_035455925.1 Candidatus Babeliales bacterium | reverse complement strand
ATAAGATATCAAAAAAAGCCCCTATCGTCCAGCAAAAGATATAATTTACATGTCTTTGCATTTCCACAATAAATCGAATGCTTTTTTCGGTGATAAATCGTCAAAATCAACATTGTTCACCAATGCCATAATTTTTTTATTTTTTGTGCATTCAGCAAGCAGTTTTTGATTTTCTGCCTTTAATGCTATATTTTCATCATATAAGTTTTGTTGATCTGTTGTGTCTTTAACAGTAGAAATAATTGGAATAGCTGTACCACCATGCACAAAAGAATCAACCAATATTGATGAGCGTTTAATAATTGTCGTAGGAAGATCTGCCAGTTTTGCGACCTCAATCCCAAAGCTACCATCGGCAATGCCTTGTATAATAGTATATAAAAACAATATACCATCGTTATTTTTTTTGCTTGCCGTTTGATACACTACAATGCCGGGATGTGTTTGGGGCAAATATGTTAATTCATGATAATGCGTTGCAAACAGACAGCGTGCGCCTATTTCATTAAAAATATACTCAACAACTGCTTGTGCTATCGCCAATCCATCAAATGTACTTGTTCCACGGCCAACTTCATCTAAAATAACCAGACTTTTTTCCGTTGCTTGAGTACATATTATGGCTGTTTCTTCCATTTCAACTAAAAAAGTACTTTTACCTTCTGCCATATTATCACTTGCTCCAATTCTCGTGAAAATACGATCTAACAAAGCTATGTTAGCGCTTTTTGCAGGTAAAAATGAACCAATATGAGCCATTACCGATAAAAGAGCTACTTGGCGCAAATAGGTTGATTTACCTCCCATATTTGGACCAGTGATGATCCATAATGATTGATCATTCGTTAATGTTGTATCATTTGGTATGAATGTATGAGAAAGAACTTGTTCAACAACAGGATGGCGACCCTTAATAATAATAACATCTTTTTGTTCATTTAATTGCGGACATACGTATCCATTATCATATGCAAGCCTTGCAAGTGATAATAAGGCATCAATATTCGCTATCGCGTGTGCAGATTTACGTAATGCGGAAATTTGCAATCCAATTTTACTTTTAATACCATCAAATAATTTTTGTTCATACTGTGTAATGTCTTTACGGGCTGATTCAATACTATACTGCAATGATTGCAATTCAGGTATAATAAATCGTTCTCTACCAACTAATGTTTGTAAGCGGCGATATCGCTCAGGAATAGCAGCTAAATGTGTATTAGTGACTTCAATATAATATCCTTGGATTGCGTTATAGCGAATTTTAAGGGACTGAATTCCTGTTGCTTTTTGTTCTGCAATTTCAAGAGCAATTATCTGTTCGCTACTATTATTAATGAGTTTTCTCATGTGATCGAGTTGCTTGTCAAATCCTTCCTTAATAATTAATTCTACTGATGGCTCATCATGCAAGGCCGCATGTAATAAATCAGATAATGATTGAAAATCACCTAAATGATCATCAATAACACGTAATAAAAAAACATTCGGTTTATAATGTTGAATGCTATTTCTGAAATGAGGAATTGCTTTTAGCATTTGCAATAATCCGCTATAATCCATTAAAGATGCTCGTTGTAAAGCAATACGTCCAACGATACGCTCACAATCACCAACTGAAGTTAATAACTGTTCAAGAATGTTGACTAATGCTATATCGCCATAAAAAAGTGTTATAGCTTTTTGACGTTGAATAATTGCTTCGCGTTTAACAAGTGGGCGCAAGATCCATTTTTTGATCATACGAGATCCCATTGCAGTTTTTGCTTTATCCATCACGCTAAATAACGTGTTTTTAGTGCTGCCATCATGAATATTTTTAACAAGTTCTAAATTTCGTTGTGTTGCCATATCCATGATTAAAAAATCATCCGATTTATAAAAAGAGAGAGAGGTAAATTGATCAAGCGATGATCGCTGGTTTTTTGACATATATGCATAAAAATAAAACAAGGCTTGTCGCATCGATTCATTTTGTTCTAGCTGTGCACAAACTGTTTGAGTGAATTGTTTTTTTAGCCAATCATACCCATCACTTTCAAACATTTTTTCGTCGTTAGCATGTACAATTGTTGTAAAATAGCCCAAACGCTTAAAATATGTTTGAAATTCTTGGGTTCGTAGAGAGCTTGGAAGTAAAATTTCATCCGGAAAAAAACGAATCAATTCTGATTCTAATAGTTTCTCTGAACCTGCGGGGACTGTTGTAATAAAAATTTGAGCGGTTAGTAGTTCACTAAAAATTAATCCCCATGTATTACCGGCAGGATAAAAGGAAAAGATATAAGATGCAGATCGTTCATTAAGGAGCTGAGAATCGGTAAGAGTTCCTGGCGTTAAGACTTGCTTAACGCCACGCTTAACAAGAGTTCCTGGTTTTGGATCTTCAAGTTGATCACATAAGGCTACCTTAAATCCACCCTTAACTAATTTCAATAAATAATGATCAATAGCATGAACAGGAACACCGCATAATGGAATTGGCTCATTTTTATTTTTGCCACGAGAGGTAAGCACAATACCTAAAAATGCGGCTGCGTTTTTTGCATCATCAAAAAAAAGTTCATAAAAATCACCTACTTGAAAAAAAAGAAGAGTATCAACATAATCAACCTTAATATCATGATACTGCTGCATCAATGGTGTGTATTCTTTATTTTGTGTCATAGTAATTTTTAGTATATAAAATAAAACGAATTGCAGCTATAACAACATGTAGCTTAATAAAAAAAATCGGATAGATATTCAAAGTAATTTGCCCAATAACTATCCGATTATATATTTTTCATGAAAATGTTAGATCTTAATAAATGCTATCCTCACACGAACCATCTGTGCATTGTTCCTCTTCATCATAATCAACCATTATACTTTTGCCACAACATTCATCATTATATTCGTCTGGACGTATCATTGATGTAGAAGTAACTATTGCTGCAATAACTAATAAGCCATAAGTCATTAATTTATTCTTCATACTAAAAACCTTCCTCAAAACAATGAATAATTTTTTTATCACTAGCTTTAAAATAACAAATTATAATTTCAATATGCAATATTTTGCAGAAAAACACTTTTATGTAAAGCATTAACAATCACTTGATAATGTTATTTTTCATTAATTTTTTAGTAATGCGGACTTTTTAATTTGTTTTTGAATAATAGCTCGATCGCGTAGTGATTCTCCCTCTATGGTAGAAAAATGTTTTAGATGAGATGCAATTTCTGTTTTATATGCTTCTAAAAGCTGATGGCATTGATCATAATTACTACTATCACTCTCCCATTGAGCTGCTATTTGCTGTAGCCAACTATTATGCATAGTGAAAAAAGAGTGAATTGTTTTCTGAGCGATAAGGCTTTCTTCATTCGTTAAGCGCTTAGATTTATATATCATATATGCACAGATCAATTCATTTTGTTGAATTAAACGAGCATGTAATAATTGTAAGAATTCTCTATGTATGATTGTTTGTTCTGATTCTAAATCATCATTGCGTAAAATTAGTAGTCTTTTTTGCATGAGGTCGATTGTTGCTTCATACGACGCATAGGTATATATAAACCACCGCAAAGTATCAGGATGGACAAATTGCTCGCCAACCTTTGAAATCATAATGAAACCGCCAATATTCAATCCTGCATGCGCAATAGAAATCCATCCTTCTTGTGTATAAAAAAGAGATGAAAGACCAGCACAGAAAGCTTCAATAATAGATTTTTTTTCATTGATTTGTTCTTTACCCTGATAAGTATTACCAAAGCAACTTCTCATCATTGGTACCCATTGATATAGCTCATGAATAATACCTATAGCTGCCAAGCTGTATCCTATATATCGATCACGAGTTATTTTTTTTTCTATTTCCACTGCTTTGTTATTAATGGTTTTATAGTGCAAATAAGTCACAGCATATGTAGTGCTAGGTAATAGAAAATTGACTGTAATGAATAGAACCAAGACATAATGCTTCATGAAATACCTCTACAAAAATATTTATTTTTTCTTCATTTTAGTATATCGCAATTGATAATTTTCTCAATTTCTCATTATTGAAGTTTGGTAAAGATTCTCTTTAAATAACGACCTGTATGGCTTTCTAAGCATTGAGCAACTTCTTGCGGTGTTCCTTGAGCGACAATACGTCCTCCACCATCACCACCTTCGGGTCCTAAATCAATAAGATAATCGACTGTTTTTAATACATCCAGATTGTGTTCGATAAGTATCATAGAATTGTTTTTATCAACAAGGCGATTAAGTACTTGTAGTAATTTTTCAATATCACTTGTATGTAATCCGGTTGTTGGTTCGTCTAAAATATATAAAGTATGTTTTTCACGTTTTGCTAACTCATCTACCAATTTTATTCGTTGCGCTTCTCCGCCTGATAGAGTTGTTGATGACTGTCCTAGGGCAAGATAATCAAGACCAACATCGCACATTAACTGCAAACGCTTAGCAATCGTTTTGTGATGTTCAAAAAATGATAATGCCTCATGCACTGTCAATGCAAGCACATCCGCAATAGATTTTCCTTTATAGGTAATTGATAATGTTTCATTATTATAACGAGCACCGTTACATGATTTACACATCATAATAACTTCAGGTAAAAAATGCATTTCTACTTTTATGGTGCCATCGCCGCGACACTCAAAACATCTTCCCGCTGCTACATTAAAGCTAAATCTACCTACTGTATACCCACGAGCATTACTTTCGGGTAATGATGCGAATAGCTTCCTTATTTCATCAAAAATTCCTAAATAGGTTGCGGGGTTAGACCGGGGTGTACGTCCAATGGGACTTTGATCAATAACAACTAAATTTTCTATATTCTCTGCGCCGCGAAAATTTTCCGATGAATGTAAAGCGTTATGCCGAATTCGTTTATAGCCCCCTGAAAATTCACGTTTAATAGCAGAAACAAGTTCATCCATAATCAATGTGCTTTTACCAGAACCAGATACACCAGAAACTCCGCATATCACACCCAATGGTACACGTAAGGTGACATCGTGCAAATTATGTTTATCAGCATGTTCTAATATCATATATTCAGAAGGCTTTCTCACTAGCTGTGGTAGTGCTATAGCTCTTGAACCATTCAAATATGCGCCAGTTAATGAATTATTATTATTAGATAATTCAGTTGGTGTGCCAACAGCGGTAACTTTTCCACCCAAAATTCCAGCAGCGGGTCCCATGTCTATGACATAATCTGATTGTGCAATGGTATCCATATCATGCTCAACAACTACAATGGTGTTATCTTGATCGCGTAATGCTTTAAGTGTCTCAATTAAACGATCATTATCTCTTTGATGTAAACCAATACTTGGCTCATCAAGAATATATAGTACGCCGCTTAATGATGAGCCGATTTGGCAAGCTAGCCGAATACGTTGTCCTTCGCCGCCTGATAATGTTCGAGCAGTACGATTTAATGTCAAATATGACAATCCAACATCATTAATGAAAATAAGCCTATTTTTGATTTCTTGAATAAGCCCCTGAGCAATTTCTGTTTCAGTTGAATTAAGAACAAGCGTATCGAAAAATTGTAATAATTGTTTAATAGAAAGATTACACAATTCATAAATATCTTTGTCGCCGACAAACACTGCCAAAGCATGTGTATTTAAACGTTTACCGTTACATTCTTTACAGGTACGGGATGTCGCGTATTTATCTCCAAAAAACTGTGGATAATCTGCTTTCCATGCATTCTTATCATCATCACTCCAGGGCCATTCATTAATGGTACCCAATCCTTCACATCCTTTACATGCACCCACAGGAGAATTAAAAGAAAAACAACGTGGTTCTAATTCAGGGATTGACTGTGAACATGCAATACAAATACGATGTGATGAATAAACATGTTGTTCAGAACCAGCTATAATTTTGCAGTTGCCATTAGCAAGCTTAAAAGCTACTTCAACTGCTTCTTGTAAGCGTGCGCTAGCTTCAATGGTAATCTCAAGACAATCAATAATAACATCGATTGAGTGCTTATGGGTTTTTTTTAAGTTAAGACTTTTTATTTCATCATGTGATTTAAATTTATACTGTTCCCCATCAATTTTAATGCGATAATAGCCCTTTTCAAAAAGACGAATCAGGTCTTGAATAAATTCGCCCTTTTGCTCATGCACTATGGGAGCTGCTATCGAAATTATTTTACGATGAAATTCTTTATTCATCATTTTACAGATAGCTTCGGCTGATTCGGCCTTAATTTCCAGATGGCAATGAGGGCAAAATACTCTTCCAATGCGTGCAAAAAGAATACGAAAGTAGTCATATATTTCAGTTATTGTTCCTACGGTTGAGCGAGGGTTTGAGCCAACAGTTTTTTGTTCTATGGCAATTGCTGGACACAGCCCATCTATACGGTCAACATCGGGTTTTTTGGCTATACCCAAAAATTGACGAGCATATGACGAGAGGGATTCTACATAACGTCTTTTACCTTCGGTAAAAAGAATATCGAGGGCTAAAGAGCTTTTACCTGATCCAGATGGACCAGTAATCACAACTAATTTATTTTTTGGAATGGCAACATCGATATTTTTTAAGTTATGTTCACGAGCTCCAAAAACATTAATCCAATGAGCTATTATGATAGGTTTAGTGCTATTCTTCATATGTTTTTTCCTATTTATTAAAAACAACAATTTATTGTTTGTTATTAGTATATAATAGCAAATATTTTAACATTGAACAATCACTACCTTGCTACAAACGAAATGTTTTTTTGATTTTTATCTATAAAACCGTATAATTAAAACTGATTTCATATGGTGGATGTAGCTCAGTTGGTAGAGCACCAGATTGTGGCTCTGGTTGTCGTGGGTTCGATCCCCACCATTCACCCCAAAAAAAAATAGTTCTTAAAAATACTTGCAGATCAGAACAAAAAGAAGTACTTTATAGTATCTTCAGATTTATCATAGGTATTCGGGGTGTGGCGCAATTTGGTAGCGCACTCGCTTTGGGAGCGAGGGGTTGTCAGTTCGAGTCTGGCCACCCCGACCATTTTTATATCTAAGAGATTTATATCTAAGAGGTTATTGATGTCAATTATTCGCTCGTTTTTTTTATTATTTTTTTTCATTGTTTTTTCTTCATCGGCATTATTTTCTACTACCCTCAATAAAGACCATTTATTAGTTTGGCAATCATCTTTTATTGATTCAATGACACCACAAGACTTGCAGATTATTGCTAATTATTTATATCTTCTTTATGCTAACGCGATTATTGAATCAAAGGTTCGGCAACTTACTTCTTCGCTACTTCGATTGGAACAATCTATACGATTAGATATTGCTGAAAATAAAAATCCGGTTGAGGGTCTGACAAGATTAAAGCTTGTAATAGAACGCTTGTCATACATTATCAATGCACGCTCTGTTTATGCTCAAATATTAAATATGTGTTTAAAGCATTATGAACAAAATAGTAGATTAATAATCGATACTGCTTTAGAAAGCTTGCAATGTGATGCTCAAACAAAATTGCGTACATGGGCAGATAATAATAGTGATATAACAAAAAAATTACTCCAACAATTTAATAATGATACTGTCAGCAATATACAGCGTCTTTACGTAATTGCAGGTTTATACAAAGGCATGAGCGAAGGCGATCTGCCTTTTGTAATACCACAAAATGAAATGCATAATACATCGTTATTTATTCTCGATAGTATTTTAAGACAGAATTCTCACGTGCAAATGGTTGCTGATAATGTGGCCATTACTGCCAACATGGCATCTGATCACTTATCTCAATTGGTTATCATGAGTGTGGAGATATATAAAGATTATTATACAATTTTGTATAACAAGATGACATCAACTTCATTTGATACAAACTGTGCAACGACATTATTTGGAGCGCGTGATATATTACCCCAAGAACATCGGTCTTTATTGCCTCACCCAGAAAATGTATTTGAACACATATTTCACATTATAAGTATGTATCCTGAAATTGAATTATTGTCCCAATCATAAAAGAAGGTGCTATGATGAACAAAATTTTTTTACAAGCTATTTTTTTGGCTCAAATGATTTTTTTGCCACAAATTATGATCAATGCAGTGTCAACAGCAACACATCCATTTGAGCAGTTAACGACTGCTATAAAAAAAGATGCACAAATATGGGCTGATGAGGTATGCAGTTCTCTTTCTCAAGAACAACAACTTATATTCCTCAATCTTTTTGCATTTAATGATGAAGCAACTATTCCACTATTCATAAAGTGTGCTCAATATATTGAATCACAGGAAGAAATGTTGCCAACATATGAGAAGCTCGGTTTGAATATTGTACAAATTATTCAAAAATATGTTGAAAAAATCCAGGAAAAAATTACTCGTAAAAAAGATTTAACTGAAAAAGAAGAAGAACGATTGTGGCAAAAGTTGGAGACAAAAATTCAAGAACTTTATGCCTATATCAATCAGATTTATTATAAAGTTTTATATAGTGCTGTAGCGGCAAAAAAAACTGGCCTAGTTTTTTGCGTGTTTGATAATGATGGAATAATACCACATGAAAAGCGCACGCGACTGTTGCCACAATCATTGTAATAAATTATAAAAAACAATAAAACGCTCATATATATTTAAAATATATGAGCGTTTTATTGTTTTTTTATGCAGTACTTTCATATAATGAAAATAATGGTAATGCATAGTATGTTTTTAAAAAAAAAGAGAGATTGGCAATGAAAATTAATTTACGCAAGTCAGGTATAATTGGCGCAGTAACTGGTCTTTCCATTTATCTTGTTTTTATATTAATTGTTAAATTACGGCCATCAATGATACTTAATTTACTCAGTGCAACTAATCAAGTAAAGGTTAGTAATTTTTTTATGACACTAACACCCGGCGCTCTTGTTGTGGGATGTTTAACCCATGCAATTGTAGGGTTTTTTGTTTTTTGGCTCATTGCAAAAATATATAATTCACAACAAAAAAATACTTAATTTTCACTGCATTTTTTTTACTAATCAAAAGAATTTAAGGTTTGTAAAAGAATTTAATGATATTGGTTAACGCATAATAAAGAGATAATCATGAAAATTAATGCACGTGATTTTGGAATTGCTGGTGCGATAACAGTATGTATAATATATATAAGCTTAGCATTAGCTTTAAAATTTTGGCCATCTCAACTGCTAAATTCTGTTGGAACAATGCATATGATGCCAAAGTTAAGTCTTATTAAATCTTTCATTAAAGTGACTCCTCATGCTATTGTACTAGGGTGTATAACTCATACAATTATGGCATTTCTTATTCTTTGGTTCACTGCCAAAATATATAATTTTCTGCAGAAATAAACGTTATAATTTTTAACAAAAAATTTAATGATGTACTTTTTTGTCGAAAAATTATTTCTAATGTTATTCCAATATCACTAATAAGGTCGTTCATTCCTGTTCAAAAAACATTTCTTTTGCTATAAATTATTGCTTTTGTCAAAATAAAAGTTCTATTATAAATTAAAAGATATTATAGTTATGTAGTATTTAAAAAAGGATATATTGATGAAAAAGAAATTTATCATGCTCAGCACGTTATTAATAATGGCATCAGGGTTATATGGAGCAACTTATATAGAAGTTATCAATAGACTGTCCCAAGGATCTCGTGATCTTGAAAATAAAGGATATGGAACAAATCCAAAAGGATTTAGTCCTTCAATTTTTAATCAGTGGTTTGATACGTTTGCGATAGCAAAAAGATTTGTAATAGATAATAGTAAAAATTTAATTGGTATGCAAGATTCTGATATTATCAATGCTGTATCATGTTTAGAAAAAATTAATATGGATCTAATCAATATAATAAAGACTATTCGTGAATTTTCTACTCGAGATGATTTTGTAATTCTAAGCTATAAATTGGCTTCCATAAATGAGAGTTTAAACAAATGCATTAGTAAGCTTATGATAATCAATATGACGCTCAGCAATAAAAAGGATGCTAAAAACGTTGTCATTACTATTAAAAAATCTTTAGAAGAAATGGTTGATCGTATTAATAAAATAGTTTCTGACATGATAAACTTAACAAATATGTAAACTGCTTAATGAACGTACTAATCAAGGGTGAAGATATATTTTAAAAAGGAATACATTATGAAGAAGCAATCTATCATGTTCAGCGGATTATTAATAATAGCATCAGGATTGTATGGTGTAACTGCAAATGAGGTGTTACAAAAATTCAATATCAGTTTTGGTACAGTTTTTGGTCAAGGAAATTTGTTTGACAAAAATATCGCTGCAACGCAAAATCAAAATCTTGTGAGATGGAATGAGGCTATTGCCGGAGCAAAACTATTTGTAATAGAGAACTGCAAAAATTTAATTGGAATGAAAGATTCTGATTTACTCAATCCAATGGCGACTATAGAAAAAGCCAATGTAGATCTTGTTAATGCTATAAAAATTACTCGTGGATTATCTACTGCGAATGATTTAGCAAAACAAAAAAATATTTTTGCTCAAATAGAAATGGGCATGAGAACGCTCAGTACACAAGTTAAATCAAAAAGCTTTACATTGGATAACAAAAAAGAGGCGCAACGCATTATTGTTGCGGTAGCTACATTTGTTGAATCAGCTGCAAATAAAGCGCAAAAAGATATCACCAATCGGCCAGTTCAGCAAACTCAACAAATCATTGCGGAATGCGCTATTTGCTACGAAGAAAAACCTACTGTTGTAATTCCCTGTAAAAATAAACATTCTGAACGCATTTGCCAGTCATGTTTAAATGATATTGTGAGAAAAGATAATACCTGTCCGTTCTGTCGAGAGCCACTCATAAAGTAAAGATAAAATTTTTAAAGATATTCCTGTTTTGCGCTAATACACAAAATGGGAATATTTTAATTTATACGATCAAAAATGTTTCTTAATCATGGTATGATATCATACATAGCATATATATTAAGGAACATATGAATATTAATTATCGCTCAACAACGCGTTCTTTCGATTTTATAACATTTTTTCTTATGATATTTCTTTCTGCGTGTGGATTGCTTTTTATTTTTAGTTCAACATATAATCACGAAAAACCATTTTCTTCTTTTTTTATTAAACAAGCAATTGGATTATGCAGTGGAATTGTCATCTATTTCCTTTGTTTGATCCCTGACTACCGTAATGTTATGCGTTGGGGATATGTAGCATATTTTATAGTTATCGCTCTGCTCATATTTACCCTCATTAAAGGAAGCATGGGAATGGGTGCAAAACGTTGGATAAACTTGGTTTTTTTTAAACTTCAGCCATCAGAGCTGGTAAAATTTTTATTTCCTGCATATATGATGAATTATTTACATATACGGAAAAAAGCGGTTATTTATTCATTTGGGCTTTTTATTCCATTACTAATAATGTTAGGTGTTAGTTTTGTCTTAATACTTAAACAACCTGATCTTGGTACGTCATTAATTGTTTTGTTTTCTGGTTTGATTCTTTGCTGGCTTGCGGGATTACATAAAAAGTTTTTTGTATATAGTCTGATCATAACTCTTGTTATGACGCCATTTATATGGTCATTTGTTCTCAGAGATTATCAAAAAAATCGTATAATTGTTTTTTTAGGTCAAGGAGATCAAAAGCGAGAAGGTTATCATATAGAGCAAGCGAGTATTGCAATTGGTTCAGGGGGTTTGTGGGGAAAAGGTTTATTTAATGGAACGCAAAATAAATTGCAATTTTTACCAGAAAGCAGAACCGATTTCATTTTTGCTGTTTTATGCGAAGAATTGGGTTTTGTGGGTGCGTGTTTTTTACTGTTATGTTATGGCCTACTGTTTTGTAGGTCATTTTTACTTATCAAAACATTAAAAGATACATACGCTCAACTTTTTGCCTGTGGCTTATTATTGCATATATTATTGGCAACAATCATAAATATTGGTATGGTGCTTGGCATTCTTCCAATTGTTGGTATTCCATTACCATTGATAAGCTATGGAATTGCCAATTTATGGATAACTATTGCATGTCTTGGAGGATTTCAAAATATTATGTTACGTTGCAGATAATAATAAATAATACAATCAAGAAAAGAATATACTATGAAAACACCTTTAGTCCTTGATATGGGACAAGCGCCTGAAGAACGCGCGCATGATTTTTCTCCTCAATCATTTGATGATTATATTGGACAGAAAGAACTTAAGGAGAAGTTATCTATTTATACACAAGCAGCAAAAATGCGTAATGAGCCATTAGATCATTTATTATTATTTGGTCCGCCAGGGTTAGGTAAAACAACACTTTCGATGATTATGGCGCGTATTATGAATGTTAGTATAAAATTATGCAGTGGGCCAATGATAGAGCGAACGGGTGACTTGGTAGGGATGTTATCCAGTTTGCAATCTCGTGATATTTTTTTTATTGATGAAATACATCGTATGCCAGCAAGCGTTGAAGAAGTGTTATATAGCGCTATGGAACAATATCGAGTTGATGTCGTTATTGGTCAAGGAGCTGGTGCAAAATCAGTCAGTTTACCTATTCATCCTTTTACCCTTATTGGCGCAACAACTAAGAGTGGTATAATTTCAGCACCATTACGAAGTCGATTTGGTATTCTTGAACGACTTGATTTTTATACTGATGAAGAATTACGCGATATTGTCATACAAAGCGCTCATTTTCTTAATTTATCAATTCCTCTTGATGCTGCATTGATGATTGGTGCGTGTTCACGAGGAACTCCGCGGATTGCAAAAAAAATAGTTCGTCGTATTCGTGATTTAGCTCAAGTGCGTAAAGTAAATATCGATAAAAACTTTATTATAGAATCACTGCAATTTTTAGGAATTGATTATGATGGGCTTACTGCCATTGATAATATGATTTTGCAAAAATTAGTTTGTAATTTTAATGGAGGCCCTGTCGGACTCGATACACTTGCTTCTTTGATTGGTGAAGATGCTGATACTATTGAGCTTGCGTATGAACCATACTTGCTACGTAAGGGATACCTTGAGCGCACCTCACGTGGAAGACAAATCCCAGCAAAAATATTGCCTTTATTAATTAAACGATTTCTCGGGCAACAATCAATTCCATGATACAGTTTTAATAAAAAAAATTTTAGACTAGAATGCTTATAAGAATGTCTATAAATTATTTTTATTACTGAAGAGTGGCAAGTATTATGAAATAATTAACCAATTTCATTAAAGAAATAAGCTCATATTTTCGCAATTTTAAAACCGAGATTTTCTTGTTTTATACGCTAATTAGCGTTAAAATTAACACATACAATAATTCATATAATAATGTTCTTACCAATTGCGGAGATACAAAAGTCATGGCAGGTCATAGTAAATGGGCTAATATTAAGCATAAAAAAGCTAAAGAAGACGGAAAAAAAGCTAAAGTTTTTACCAAAATCATCAAAGAAATTACAATTGCAGCTCGTGAAGGTGGCGGCAATCCTGATATGAATCCTCGTTTGCGGCTACTTATTGAAAAAGGCAAAGAAGCTAATATGCCTATTGAAAATGCACTGCGTGCAATTAAAAAAGGGACTGGTGAACTTCCTGGCGTACAGTATGAAGAATATACTTACGAGGGTTATGCTCCTAACGGAATTGCTGTTATGGTTGATGCTATTACTGATAATAAAAATCGCACTATTGCAGAGTTTCGTCGTTTATTTTCAGAAAATGGTGGCACATTAGGAGAAGCAGGAGCGGTAAGCTGGATGTTTGAAAAACTAGGCGTAGTTAATGCAACCGGAAAAATAACTGAAGATGAACTTCTGGAGCATCTTATCGAATATGACATCAAGGACATACAAATTGATGGAAACAATTATACAATATATTGTGACATTAAATCTTTTGAATCAATAAAAGAAACTATTGAAAAAGCGGGCTTAAGAATTGAAAATTCTGGTCTTGAGTGGGTTGCAAAAAATATCATAGAACTTCCTGAAAATAAATCAACCAAAGTTCTTGAGTTTTTATCTACCGTGCAAGACCATGAGGATGTAAAAAACGTATACACCAATCTTGGTTAAGTTCATTACAATAAAAAGGATATATCCTGATGAAAAAATATACGATTTGCAGCATGACAGGATTTGCATCAAAAACATTTGTTATAACTACACCATCAGGAGAACGATCAAGCGTTTCAATGAATGTAAAATCACTCAATTCTCGTTTTTTTGAAAATACAATAAAATTGCCGCTTGGATTATCTCAATTTGAAACAATCATCATTAAGCAATGTAAAGAAATGTTACGTCGTGGACATATTTATGTAACTGCATACATAAGTAATCCAAATATTTTTGATAGTTCTATTACTCCTGCAATGACAGTTATTGATGGATATGTGGCTTCTATGAAAAATATAATAACAAAATATGATTTATCCGCTGAGATTAAACTGGATCATATACTACGTTTACCTAATATTTTCTCAAAAGAAGAACAGCCACTTGATCAACAGTCAACAGATTCTATTTTAAACACAATAACTGAACTTATAAAAAAAGTTATTGATGAGCGATATATTGAGGGCGCTACACTGGCTTGTGATTTAGAAAGCCGCATAGTAATTATAAAGCAAGAAATTAATGCAATTGTTGAACGGGCACATATTTTTGTTGAAGAATATAAAAAAAAAATACATATAATGTTACAGGAAATTGGTGCTGACGAAAATTTAATCGTAAATGCACAAAAAAATAATCTTTATTTTATGCTGGATAAAATAGATATCCATGAAGAAATTACTCGCTTTAAAAGTCATCTTAATCATTTAGAAACAACACTTAATCAAGAAGAACTTGAAAAAGGTAAACGATTAGACTTCACTCTTCAAGAACTTGGACGTGAAATCAATACCATTGCGGCAAAGTGCTCTGACTCAATAATAAGTTCGCACGCGATTAATGTTAAAGTTGAAATTGAAAAAATGCGTGAACAAATACAAAATATTGTTTAGTAATCATTAGGTTATTAAACATTTAATGTCTTTCAGTAAGTTCTTTTGCTCTATCAATTTTTCATAAAAATATTGTCTTCAAATAGAATTCATTTATACTATAAACGTTTTAGGTATACTATAAAATTTTATTGAAAGATTTTCATGAATTGTAACAACAATAGTAATTTAACAAAATATGTTACTTTTTTTCTTAATTCTTTTTTTTTAGTGCCACTCAATGCGATGATGATACCGTGTATAATTAATAAACACAGTGCAAGTTTAAAAACATTTAAGAAAAATGAAATTTGTATTATTACGAATGATAAACAAAAATTATCCATAGAGTATGAGTTTCTTGCAAAGATTCCTGCGTTAAAAAATCTCTATAAACAACAGAATGGTTCATTGTATCCCACGCAAATGATAGATATTAGTACCGCTTATAAAAAAATTAATAATGGCGGTCTGTTATTGATATATAATGCATTAAGAAATGATACTAATATACACTTGTTTGAAAAATTTTTTAATGCGTTAGATCAAGAAAAGAAAATAGCATTAACCAATATTGCTTCATCTCAAGCACTCAATGTTTCGCATGTAACTAATTTTATAAATACAATTGAAACAGTTCAAAAAAATCAATTACGATTTTTAAATGAATGTCGATATGTTGAATCATTAATAGATTTTGCACAACAGGAAATAAGTAATATAAACTGTATGATGGACTTACTCAGATTTAATGAAGCTATTAATGAATTACATAAAAATTTAAAAATGAAAATTAACGAAGATACGAAGGAATATCAAGATCTAATAATAAAAATACAACATATACATAGCCAAATAAATATAAAAAAATATCAGTTGGAAAATATCAATTTAAACAGAATAAACGAAGAAAGAATAAAATGTTTATTAAAATATAAACAATTTATTTCTGGTGATAATTATAAGTCAGAACATTACAGTTCTATATTGAAATACTCCATTAATATTGAAAGTATAAATAAATATTATCTTGAAGAAGCTGTTTTAAAATACGGCCAACATTTGAGATTGTGTAAAAAAAACTTTCTTTTAAGTATGTTTGATACTAATCACGATTATAATATAAAAACCATAAAAAATATAGGTCTTATAGAAACAGATTTAATTAGTATTGTGATGGCAATAAATGAAAAAAATATATTATTTATTTTTGATATAAACAATATATTTAAGGATAAGCTTTTTAGCTCTAAAAACACATATGAACATGAATTAGGGGTGGGCATATCTGTCAAATCTTTTAGCTACTACCTAGATGAAGGATCGAAAAAACTTAAAATTAATTTATTAGCGACAAATGATACCATAGTTTCTATCGGCGACATTGACTTCAGATAGAAATAATTTATAGTAAAAGTGTTATTTATAAGTGTATTTATTATAGTTGAAAGGGTTTTTTTATGTGCAGTAATAATATAATTCAAATGAAATGCAGTATTGTTTTTTTTGCTATAATTTTTTTACTGGCTAGGCCAATTCAAGCGATGCATATTTCTGAGAAAATATATCAAAATGATCTGTTTAAAAGATTACCTGTTGATAAATTACCACAAACATCAAAAGTCAATTTGGAAGAAGGATTGCCTGAAGTAAATGTTAGCTTTGAAATATCAGCATTAAAAAAAGATTTGGACAATTGCAAAAAGCAGCTTAGAGAAGATTGGAAAAGAGATAGTTGGGATCCAGACTATCGTTCAAATGTTTTGGTAAAAGTGATAGAATCTCGAGTAAAAGAGCAAAAAAAAATCGACAAATTATAAGAATAATATCTAAATTATATTGATTTAAGGAAAGGAAGGGGATATTTGCAATAAAGACCCTTTTCTTTCCTTATAATAGATTACAATCTGCTCAACATTTTCGCAAATATAATTTATTCTTATAGCAGTATATGAATAGAGTTTGCACAATTATGAAAGCACAAATACCTTATGTTGCAGCATTTTACCCATTTACATCTTCATACTGAATATTCGCTTCTTGATGGCGCTATTTCATTAGATAAACTAATAGAATTTGGTAAAAAAAATAATTATAAAGCACTTGCTATTACTGATCATGGTAATATTTTTGCTGCAGTTAAATTTTTTCAAAAGTGTAAAAAAGCTGGAATTAAACCAATTCTAGGAATGGAAGCTTATTTTACTGAAGATGTTAAAGTAAAAAATGCTGATAATAAGTACTATCATCTTATCATTCTTGTACAAAATGCTACTGGATATAAAAACCTTTGCAAACTTATATCATATTCATATCAAGAGGGTTTTTATTTTAAACCTCGTATCGATTACGCCATGCTTGAAAAACATTCTGAGGGTCTTATTGTAACAACTGCTTGTCTTGGCGGGCATATTCCCAAATTATTAATGGCTAACAATATAAAAGAAGTTGAAGAGCGTGTTAATTGGTTTTTAAGAGTATTTGGTAGAGATCGGTTTTTTTTAGAGGTTCAACCTGAAGATCAAGAAGTCCAAGCAACGTTAAATCAAAAACTATTTACCTTAGCGCAAGAAAAGAACATTAAATGTGTTGCTGCGGGCGATTGTCACTATGTTTCACTTGATGATCATGAAGCACATGAAATTATGCTGTCTATTCAAACACAATCAAAATTAGATAGCCCTAATCGGTTCAGTTTTGGCGAATGTCGTGCTTACATGAGAACAACAGAGCAAATGCTTGAAGAGTTTAAAAACCATACTGATGCAGTCTGGAATGCGGGAATGATTGCTGATATGTGCAATTTTGATTTTGAAACTGATAAGCTTTTTTTTCCTCAATTTGTTATTCCTGAAAATTATACACAAGAAACATATTTTGCTCATTTGTGTCGAACGGGATTACAGCGATTAAAAAATGAGAATCTCATTGATCATAGTCAAGAGGAAGTATATAACTCTCGATTAGAACTTGAAATTAAACTTATCACCGACATGGGTTTTGTTGGTTATTTTTTAGTTGTCAGTGATTTTATTCAATGGGCTTATCGCACGAATATACCTGTGGGGCCTGGAAGGGGTTCTGCTGCAGGATCGCTTGCTGCATGGGCTTTGCAAATTACTAATATTGATCCCTTAAAATATAATCTTCTATTTGAGCGTTTTCTTAATCCTGAGCGTGTTAGTATGCCTGATATTGATATTGATTTTTGTGTTGAAGGTCGTGACAAAGTAATTAATTATGTGCGTGATAAATATGGACATGACAAAGTATGCAATATTATAACTTTTGGTACCATGATGGCAAAAGGAGTTATAAAAGATGTTGCTCGTGTGCTGGGCTTTTCTTTTGAAGACTCAAATGCAATGACAAATCTTATTCCCGATCAACTTAAGATAACGCTTGCTGATGCTATTGAGCAAGAACCACGGCTTAAAGAATTGATAGATAATAATCCTCGTACAAAATATATTTTTGATATTGCATTCAAGTTAGAAGGACTTACCCGCCATGCATCAAAACATGCTGCGGGGATTGTGATCTCTCCTGAGCCAATTGATGAAGTTTTGCCTGTCTATATCCCATCAAAAAGTAATGAATTAGTTACTCAATATGCTATGACGGAACTTGAAAGTATAGGGTTTTTAAAAATAGACTTTTTAGGGCTAAAAAACCTTACGCTCATTGATCGTGTGCTTCAGTTAATCAAAAAAAATCATGGAATATCTCTTGATATGAATAAACTTTCTCTTGAGGATAAGCTGACCTTTGAGCTTATTTGTGAGGGTAAAACATCAGGAGTATTTCAGTTAGAATCAAGTGGTCTTAAAGAAGTGTTGCGTAAGCTAAAACCAGATAAATTTGAAGATATCATTGCGGTAAACGCATTATATCGACCAGGACCGCTGGGTTCAGGAATGGTTGATGATTTTATTGAGCGAAGACATGGACGTCAGGCAATTAAATATCTTTTTCCTGAATTGGAAGCAATTTTAGCAGAAACATTTGGTGTTGTTGTATATCAAGAGCAGGTAATAAAAATAGCTTCAGCTATTGGTGGCTATTCTCTGGGAGAAGCTGATATTTTACGTCGTGCAATGGGTAAGAAAAAGGTAGAGGTTATGGCAGAACAAGGTGCCATATTTGTTGAAAAAGCAATTGTAAGAGGCTTTGATGGCAAAAAAGCACAAGAGCTTTTTGATTTACTTGCGTATTTTGCTGGTTATGGTTTCAATAAATCCCATTCTGCTGCCTATGCACTTATTGCTTATCAAACAGCATATCTTAAGGCAAATTATTTGCCTGAATTTTTAGCATGTCTTATTTCTCTTGAAGCAGCACATCCAGAAAAAATGTCATTCTATTTGCAAGAAGCAAAAGATCTTGGTATCACGTTGCTTCCACCAAATATTAATCAATCAAATATCGATTTTTCTGTAATTGACGGCAATATTTTATTTGGATTACAAGGTATAAAAAATGTAGGTCTTGCAGCATTAGAAAATATTACTGAGGAACGAACAAAAAAAGGTCCTTTTAAAGATCTATTTGATTTTTGTAAGCGAGTAGACCTAAGAACTGCAAATAAACGAGTAATTGAAAGTCTTATTTGTGCGGGAGCGTTTGATACATTGCACGGTAATCGTGCACAACAATTTCATGAAATTGAACATATAATTGATCTTGCGACTGCATACAAAAAAAATGCTATCACCGGACAAATGGATTTATTTTCAGTGAGCAAAAAAGACGTTACTAATGATGAACATTATTCTTTTGCAATTCAACCGGAATGGCCAGATCGAGATAAGTTAGAAAAAGAACGTGAAGTAATTGGTTTTTATATTAGTTCACACCCGCTTGAAACATACAGAAAACAATTGACATGGTTTACTATCGAAGAGTTTGAAACTGCTGCCCAAAAAGCAAAAGCAGCAGCTAAGGAATATTCAACAATTGGATGCGGATTACTTAAAACGCGTAAAGATATTATCACTAAAAAAGGTGATCGCATGTCCTTCTTGCAATTTGAAGACATGTCAGGTGCTATGGAAGTTATCGCATTTCCTAAAACATTTGCTCGTACTGAAAAATGGCTTGATTCTCATCATGTATTTATTATTAAAGGTATAGTTGACGTTGTTGAGGGTGCTGCATATAAAATAAAAGCTCAGGACATAGTTCCAGTTGAATTAGTGTTGCATGAATGGCCATCTATTGAACATATAACACTCACATTGCCTGATTGTGTAACCGAAACAACTATAACTACAACTAAAAAATTATTAACAAAAGGCACAACACAACTACATATCATATTTCATGAAAATCAAAAAAAATTGCGCTTAACAGTAAAAGAAAAATTTCTTCTCAATTTTGAAAACGCACAATTATTAGAAAAGCATGATATTACAATAAAGTGTGCATTATAGTTACTTCATTACATAGCTTAGGGCATGCTCATATAACTCATCTGAATGAGTTTGTAATGATAATAATAATCTTTGTATATATTGTTCATCATTAGCGAAAATAAGATCATCAATGGCTTGATGAATACTTTGCAATAGGATATCCTCAGAACATCCACGTTTATATGCAATAATAAGAATATCGCTATAGAGTGCTGTCCTTCCATTCAAATCAGAAAAATGTGCACTTTCTCCAATCATATGCTTAATTTCATACCATTGTTGCTTGTGAGCTAAAGAATCAATTGAGGCAGAAATATGCATACGTGCATTAGGTATCATTCCTAATAATATATACAACCGAACAAGTTCTCGACGCAACGTATCATTAATAGGACACATAATAATGAGGTGTTCACCAACAGCTGCTGCTTCTAAAAAACGATTTGATTTATGATATGATTCCATCGCTTGCTGATACAACGAAACAGCTTGTTCTTTTTCCTGAAAAGAAAGATAAATATCAGCTTCAAGTTGTCGTGCAATAGCATTGTCATTAAATGAGTGTGAAAGAAGACGATAAACGCCCAATGCACGTTCTTTTTCACCGCGAGAAACACATTCAGCAATTTTAAACCATGCAATAGTTTGTTTATCCAATTGGACCTGCTTCATATACCCCTCTTAACTATCATCAGCACATAATTTGTTATTTTTACTACTTTAGTACAAATATCAAGAAATAAAAATAGTTGTCACAATATCTTTATTTTTTCTGATTGTTTTCGGCTTTAGGTGAAATATATTTTTCTACTGGCTCTTTTGTTTCTAATGCTGATTGAGTTTTTACTCTAATGATTCTTGTATCATTTACAATAGGATATGAATTAGGGAACGGAACATGATCACCATAAATCCTTTTGCTACGGATAAGAGGTCTCTCTTTTTTACCCATTGTATGTAAAAATGGTATTGACATGAAGAGAATAACAAAAAAAAATTTTTTCATAGCATCTTCCTTTTTAATTAAAAATAGTTTTTACCAAAAATAATAATAATACAAGAATCTAACATTATGGAAAAAAAAATAGCAATAATAAGAAGGATTGTAAAAAAAATAACACTACTGTGTTTTATTTAATACGAATGAATATGACTAGAATTTTTTAAGATTTTATAAAAAAAACTTTTAATAAAATAATGGTGCCGGGAGTCGGAATTGAACCAACGACGCGAAGCTCTTCAGGCTTCCGCTCTACCACTGAGCTACCCCGGCAATAAGATAAAAAGATCAATATATACTGTATGTTACTAGTTTATATTATTTTGTCAATAAGAAAGCATATTTTTCCAAATGTTTTTTTTTACTTTTGCTCACATTGCCAATGTATACATTATTTGCTACCTTAAAGTGAGTATAATGATAATTACTATTAATGTCACCGGAATATGTATGAAAGATATTTCACAAAAAATTGAGACTATTAAACAAGAACTTATTGCTGCCCTTGCAGTTGCCATAGATGAAAATTTTTTAGAAGGAATTCGTATTACATTTTTAGGTCGTAAAGGCAAAATTGCCTCTCTTATGGAACAATTAAAACAGGTAGCTCTTGAAGAAAAAAAATCGGTGGGAATATTGCTTAATCAACTTAAGATAGAAACTCAAGAACGTCTTAATGCTCATGCACTAGAGCTTAAAAATAGACAATGTATACAAAAGGAATCAATTGAACAAGAATTTGATGTTTCTGCCTACAAATATAGTGAACTTAAAGGCACTTCTCATATTTACACGCAAATTATTACTGATTTAGAAGATATTTTTATATCTATGGGATATGATATTGCCGATGGGCCAGAGATTGAAAATGAATATTATAATTTTACATCACTCAATATTCCTGAAAATCATCCTGCTCGTGATGCACAAGATTCATTTTTCTTAGAAAAAGAGGGAATGTTATTGAGAACGCAATGTTCAAATATTCAAGCTCGCGTAATGAAAAACTCTCAACCTCCTATTGCAGTATTTTCACCAGGACGGGTATACAGAAAAGAAGCAACCGATCAAACTCATGACTTTCTCTTTACTCAAGCAGAGGTATTACTTGTCGATAAAAATATATCAATGAGTAATTTGTTAGCAACGGCACATACTTTTTTACGTAAAATATTTAATAATGAAAGATTAGAAATTCGTGTACGTCCTGGTTTTTTTCCTTTTGTTGAGCCCGGTCTTGAAATTGATGCTTCATGCCCTTTTTGTGCAACAGGATGTTCTGTTTGTAAACATACTCGTTGGATTGAATTGTTAGGGACAGGCATGGTTCACCCTAATGTATTAAAGGCTGGCGATATTGATCCGACAATATATTCTGGGTTTGCTTTTGGGATGGGCATTGAGCGTATTGCTATGATTAAATATGGCATCAATGACATTCGTTTGTTTCATTCCAGTAAAATAAAATTTCTTAATCAATTTTCGTAAATATATATAAGCCTTATGAAAATAAATAAAGCAGTTATTCCTGCAGCTGGTCTTGGGACACGTTTTTTACCTTATACAAAAGCTGTGCCAAAAGAAATGTTGCCGATAATTGAAAAGCCATCGATTCAATTAATTATTGAAGAAGGATTGCAATCAAATATTACGGATTTTACTATTATTGCTAATGAGGATAAACAAGCTATTAGGAATCATTTTTCTCACAATGAAGTTTTGCAAGATCAATTACTAAAAACGGGAAAATCAGCACTTCTCAATGAACTCAATGCTATTATTGATGCTTCACATTTTACTTTTGTACCACAGCCCCAACCTCTTGGCCTTGGACATGCGGTGTTAATGGCAAAAAATAAGATTGGAAATGAATATTTTGGTGTTTTATTGCCTGATGAAATTATGGTTGGTAATGATCCTGCTCTTGCACAACTTATTATCATTGCACAACAATACAATGCATCTGTTATTGGCATTCAAGAAGTTCCGCGTGAACAAGTTTCATCCTATGGTATAATTGCCATAAAAAATCAATTAGATAATAATGTTTTTGAAGTTGCAGACTTAGTAGAAAAACCTACAATCGATTGCGCACCATCGAATTATGCTCTCATTGGTCGGTATATTCTTTCACCTCGTATTTTTACATCACTAGAATCTATACAGCCAGGAGCGCAGAATGAAATTCAACTTACTGATGGGATTACTCATATGATGCATAATGGTGAACGTGTAATTGCTTATGTAATTAAAACTGCACGTTATGATGTAGGCAATCCTCTGGGATGGCTACAAGCAAATATTGACCTCGCACTTCAACATCCAACCTTAGGACCCATTATTAAACAACATCTATGTACAAATTCTATAAACAGCGACAGGCAAAGCTAGAATGAAAAGTAAAATCATACCTGGATTTAGTATACTTTTTTTTAACATATAATATGCATTGGCATAAAAGGGTTTATATTTTTTTATTAAGTTTTCATATCTCTCATCATTGTTTATATGTTCAAACAAACCCGTATCATCACATAACTTACGTTGATTTTCAAGTAAAAATTGTAATAATTTGTTATTATAAAAATAACAATCATAACCTCCACCCATCATAAAGGTTAATTTTTCCATAGGAATATCCTTAATATACGGTGATAAATTTTTTATACTATCAATAATTTTCGGCCATTCATCATAAGTATATCTACAAGCCTTCTCCAATATATTGTTCAGAGCAAATTTACACACTTCAGGTTTAACACGTTCTGCTAAAAAAGTAATAACCTTTACATTTTTAGACAAACATGCTTGCTCTAACAATGTCTTTTGATCACAGATAATATCTGGACTAAAACCTTTTTCAGTAACAAAAAAATTAACAATATCAATTCCATGTTTTGTATTATTACATGCACAAAATAAAAATATATAACTTTGATCATCAAAAATTATATTGCATTTGGCAATTAGATGTTGTATTACTCCTAATGAAGAACGCTTAAAAATACTATTCAAGTTTAAATTCTTACTATTGAATCCAGCAGATAACAATAAATTTATTCCTTCATACCATTCATTTTTACACACAATCATAAATGCCTCATCAGTAATAGTAGCTCCTTTATCTAATAAAAATTCTACAAGGACAATATTTTTATTTTTGCATGAATATTCAAGAGCTGAATATTGACCCATACGTCGAGAATCAATACCACGTTCTTTAATAGATAAAAAATTATATATCACATCACAGTCACCTAGCTGACATAATTGTTCAAGTAATGTGCCAGCTCCCATCCATGAATGATTACTGCCTATAATTTCAACAAATTGCTCATTCTTTGCTAATGCTGTCTTTACCATAGAAACATTTTTATCTGTAATAAATTTTAATAATTGGGGAAACATTTTTTCCTGTTTTTTCATTGTCAACAAAGATTCTTCTTTTTTTGTCAAAAGACATCCCGAATAAACTTTTTTAACATCCTTTAAAACTAATTCTTCTGATTTTATATCTCTTGTCTTACAAACTAGTTTTTTCATCTCTTCTGTATGATGCAACCACAACTTACCGATTAAATCGTCTGTTTCTAAAGTTGTATTCTTTGGGTCAGCATAATAAAATAATGATTGCTCCACGATATTAGGATTATGCTTAAGATTTAAATAAGAAAAAGATAAAACATTTTTTAATATTTTATTGAGTTTAATTCGTTTATTCCAACATTTAGCTGTTCGTTTAAGGCAACTTAATGATTGCAGATCACAATAATTATTTTCAATTGTTTTATGTAACTCATCGGGTAGTGACATAAAGTTATAAAGAATAATTTGCTTATCCATGCTAAATGTTATAATTGAATAAAAAATGATACTGCTAGCTGTGTAAAAAATGAGTTTATGCATAGAGAATTTTTTCCGTCTTGTAGTAAAGTGATAATTTTCTGATATGTGTGCAAAATAAAATTTCCTGTTTCTAGTGTAAATTTAAGTTTAGAAGAATATTTCAAAAAAACAAAACATATTATAAATAGAAAAGAGTAAAAACAATCAATCGTATATTGGATCTAATGAAAACATTATACGTACCATTCATGCTATCGTTGAATATCAAGCTATTATCATTAATTAAAATTTCATAGATAATTTTATTGCAGGATTATTGAATGTATCGGTTGCAAATCCAAGTTCAAGGTGAGTTTTTTTTGCCAATTTAGAATCAATAAGTTTGTTTGCAGATACTGCATACATTGCACCAAATGCAGCTCCGGCAACCATTTGAGAGAGATAGTGTCGATTGCTTGATAAAAATATAATAGTTACGAAAGCTGCTATACTGCCAAGAGGTACTGCAAAGTTTGGTCCATAGCGCATACCGTATAGCACAGCTGTATACGTTGCTTCTGCCAAATGTCCTGAGGGAAATCCTCCAAATTTACGTTGATCTTTTGCAAATTTTTCATGAAATGGCCTTTTACACAAATCAAAATCCAATTTTTTAATGAGATCTTTTGCTAATAATACAAAAGGCATACCAGTTAAAAAAACCTGCCCAGTCATTTGCATATCTTTATTGCGACTGAGAAAAGCTTGCGTACCCAGTAAAGCAATGGGAATACCAATGCTGAGGCGTGCAATTTCTTTGCACCATTGTGCAGGCTCATTTCTGTTCCTTTTATTTTTATGATCGAAAAAGCAGTTATGAAGTTTTTCATCAATGATTCGTGCACCAACAAAAAACGGAGCTGCAGTGACAAAAATTTTAAAGGAATCCCATGCGAAAATTCCCACATTAATTTTAATGGCATCGTTGATAAAATCACCAAATATATGCGTTATACGATGATTAGCAATCCATGAATCATTGTTGTGTAGAGTGCTTTGTGCTAATCGTTTTTTTTTCTCGCGTGTATAGTGGTTGCGACGCTCTACGTAATTGTATGAAGTTACATCTTTAGAATAATTTATAATAACGCTAATGAGTAAAAGAGCAGAGCATATTTTTTTTGCACGATTCATGATCACCTCAATTTCAATATTTCTGAGATTAAGCGCCCCTACAAAGTAAGATATAATTTTTACATTAAACAAAACAAGTGACCGTTAATACCTTATGGTCATCTTCTATCATTTCTATTATGCTACGAAAAATTAGTACTATAATGTGAGTGTGATTTAGAAATAGATCACTTTGGCAGAATAAGAGATTCTCGTCATACGTAATAAAAGTGAATAAACTACATGAGGAAAGAATAATGAAACATTCAAAAATAGCGATAATTGGTGCTGGCTTTGTCGGATCGACAACTGCTTATGCACTATTGCTGAAAAAAATAACTGCTGAAATTATCTTAGTAGACATTGATACCAATCGTTGTCATGGAGAAGTTCTTGATTTATCTGATGCATTGTCGTTTAATGGTACATCGTACATTCGCAGAGGAAACGCTCAAGATGCCGCGCAAGCAGATATTATTATTATAGCTGCTGGAAAACCTCAAAAACCTAGTCAAACACGCATGGAATTATTAACAGCAAATAAACCCATAATTGATTTAATTTTTAATGCAATTAAACCGATTAATTCTCAGGCTATTATTATTATTGTGACAAATCCCCTTGATATACTCACCTATTACGCACAAACAATTTCTGGATTGCCAAAAAATCAACTATTTGGAACGGGAACATTTCTTGATACGTTACGATTGCGCGGCATTATTTCTGAAAAAGCTCATGTTTCTAAAGAATCAATTAATGCATACGTTCTGGGAGAGCATGGAGATTCACAATTTGTTGCATGGTCATCAGCAACTATTTCTGGAATACCCATCAACATGTTTCCTGATATAGATACACAAAATTTTTCTTTTATTGAACAAAAGGTGAAAAATATCGCATATGAGATTATCTCCTGTAAAGGCGCAACTTATTTTGGCATTGCTACCTGTGTGGCAATAATGTGTGAAGCTATTGTTTTTAATCAGCAATTAGTTATGCCACTTTCTGTATATAGTGAAAAATATAAAGTATGCCTAAGTTTGCCTGCTGTTCTCGGGGAAAATGGTATAGAAAAAGTATTGCCACTACCACTAAATGATTCAGAGCAAGAACAGTTAGATAATTCAGCACACCAACTACGAATCCATTGCTCTTAATTATATTGTTTTTCTTGATTAACACGCTTTAACTAATACGTTTACTTACACCTGTGGTAAAAAATTTTAAGTACCAAGAAGGGATTTGGCTATTCTGTGGGTTTGACTGTTACGTGTAGAAAATATTCTAATATAAATTTAATTTTATCATAATAATATTATCTTATAATAATTAATGTGATATACTTAATTGTATGAATATACAAAAAAATCAAGTTGATTCCTTAAGTAAATATCTTGCTCAAGCAGGAGTTGCTTCTCGGCGTAAAGTAGTAGATATCATTAAATCAGGGGTGATTACTGTTAATGGTGCTACTATAAATAAGCCTGGATTTAAAATAAATGTTAACGATTGTGTAAAAATAAATAACAATATAGTTCGCTTAGAACCTAAAGTTTATATTTTACTTAATAAACCCAAAAATTGCATAACAACAGTTGCTGACGATTTGGGTCGTCATGGTGTTATTGATTTGATAGCTGATACAATAAAGCAACGAATTTATCCTGTTGGACGTCTTGACCGTAACACAACTGGATTGTTAGTGCTAACTAATGATGGAGAGCTTGCTCTTCAATTATCACATCCTCGATTTGAGGTTGAAAAAATATACCATCTTTTATTAGATAAAGCTTTTACCCGTAACGATATGAAAAAGATACTTAATGGTGTTGAGCTGGAAGATGGCTTTATTAAGGTTGATCAGGCATCTTTTTTTTCTGATAGACCAAAACAAAATGTTATTGTTGCGTTACATAGTGGCAAATATCGCATTGTTCGACGTCTTTTTGAGCATTTGGGATACGGAGTTGAAAAACTTGATCGTGCAGGATATGCAGGATTAGTTAAAGGGCACCTAAAGACCGGCGAATGGCGTTATTTGACACCTACTGAAGTTTCTTATCTTAAAAACAATAAATAAATCATAATTTTAGATTTGTTGCCACTTACATGTAAATTCAAAGAAAATTCCATGCTATAAAAACATGGAATTTGTTGAAAGTAGGCAAATCTTTATTTGTATTCATCTAATGCAGTTAGCAAACTTTGTTTATCGGTAAACATAGATATTAATTTTATGTAAGGTCCTTCATCATCCGTTTCATGCCAATATTGGGTATAGTTATCTAAATAATTATTTGCACCTATAACACAATAGCCAAACTGATCTAAATTTTCTATTGCTTTTGGCATATAAGGACGTTTTTGATCCTTTTGAGTAATTGTTGCAATCACTAGTCGCGCCAGCTGATCATTCGTTTGGGTGGTACGAAATTGTGAAGTAATAGTAAAGCATGGATAACTTCTATAACCGAGTCGCACTCCATCGGTAATTGGTGTTGGGTTGGGTGTTGTTTTGATTGCGTGCAAAGCAGACTTTTTACTGATACGACTAACTTCACGCAAAAAAATCTGTTTTTCTATATTACCTAATGGTAATGGTCTTTCAAAAAGCATGCCGGTGGCAGGATGGGACAATATGGATAAAATAAGTATCGTTAATAATGATAGTGTATGTTTCATAAAAAAACCTTTTTTTAAAATATATGAGATAAAATATTATCTATGTAATAGTGTGTACTGTGCAGCATTGTTCAAAATTGGTAACTTTATTTTGTAGTTTTGCGTAATTTAAGAGCATAAACAAACAGCAACGAGCTTTATTGAATATATCTGAGGGTGGATTGATTGATGATGGATTTTGAGTAAAATTTTGAAAGAGCGTTAATGCAAGATCAACCGGTGTTTTGTCATCTTTATTTTTTGCAGGAGACACATATTTTTTTTGTATGAATTCATATAATTCATCAGACTTATGATGTTGTACAAGAATATGAGTAAAGTTATTTCCATTTTCATCAGAGATATCTCTATAACTATCCGCTAATATAATATCCTTTTGATCATCTGTTTTACCTATTAGAAAGCGTTTAAAGGCATTATCATCTAATCTAAAATCAGACAGAGCTTGTAGATGTTTAAATTGTAATAATAAGGTGCTTTGTAAAAATTTTTTTTTATCAACAGAACTAAATTTATTGAGGTAAGCAGGTATTGTTAAGAGGTTAAATATTCTATATGCAGCACTGAGGCGGGCATTGTGTACGCTTGGTAATAACTGATTAATGCATAAATCAAGAGGATATTTGTAATTCAAATCAGACTTAATGGTATAGCATTCATTATTCAAAAGCCATGTCACTATGTCTTCATCTTTCTTTTGTACTGTAATATGCAAAAATTTTTTCCAATTTCCATCTCGTACACTATTATTTAGGAGCGGTCTGATGGTTGATATCTCATTTTTCATTCCCGTTATAAGATGACATGTTTTTTGCATGTTATCCATATCTGCTGGCGTGAAGTGTGTCGTTTTATATTCCTCTAAACGATTTATTAAATATTTTTCGCAGTCATTTTTTAAAGATTCTTCTATTGTAACATGATTGATTTCTTTCCAAGGCTCTACTTTTTCCATGCAGTGTAGCGTGAAATTGATCAATAATAAACAAGGCAATATGTGCACATTCTTCATATGAGGTTCCTTTTTTTGGTGAAGATGTAATAAAAAAATATTTTCACATATTTTAACAATCTGACGTAAAAAAACAAGAGCGATATAAGATTTTGTGAATCCAAAAAACTCTAGAATTTTTTTGGATTATCGCGCAGTTCCTTTTTTATATTTTCTTTATTTTCAATGAAATCGTCATAATATGTCTTGTCATTTTTATATTTTTTGGCAACGACTGTTTCACTATTGATCTGATTATAATCATGTGCTATGTGAGTTATTATTTCTTTAGGAAGTGATACATTGCTTAAACATGCGCTTAATACTGCGTAAGGTGTGTATGGTGAAGTGACGCGTAAAAAGCTATGCATAACGCGTTCTTGTATAGTAAGAGCTTTTTCTAGGTAAGGTAGTTTTGTTGTTCTGTACTCATTGTATAATGTTGTGAATGCGTCGCATGCAAGATCTACTGGTAGTTTACCATCTTTATTTTTTGACCATATATTTACTCCATGAGAAATAAGAAATTGTAAGTATTGATCGAATTTATCATCATTTATAGATTGACATGTTGCACATAAATGTAGTTGATTGTTTCCATATTTATCAATTGCATTAATGAGTTCTTTGGCAAAGCCAGGATTTTTTGTAATAAAATTATTAAATTCGTTATTTGAATTAACGCAAGAGAACATTATAAGGAGTGGCGTTGCCTGTATATTGTTTTTAATCGTCGTGCTCGCGCCTTTTACTATCAGTTGTTTGATAATATCAAACGATTCGTCTGATGGTTTAGGGCATGCTATTACTATCATTTCTTTGACAGTATAACTAGTATCAAATGATTCGTTTGAGGGTTTAGCGCATGCTATGTGTAATGCAGTAGACATTGTATAATTTTGAGTGTCGATATTTTTATTATTATAAGCAGTAATAAGTGATTCAATACAATTTTTATGTTCATTATAAATTGCTGAGTGAAGAGGGAGATTTCCATTCTTGCAACGCATATGTGCTGTTTGGGGGTTTTTATTAAGGATTATAGTAACACATCTTTCATGACCATATTGTGCCGCCATGTGTAAAGGAAGAAAGCCTTCATAGTTGAATATATGTGCGGTATTGGGATTTTTGTTGAGGATTATATCAACTATTATAGGTAAGTTTTTTTTACATGCTATGTGTAGTGGCGTATCTCCGGTAGAGTAATCACCTATAGAAGTTATATCTATAGCGTCGTGTTTGAGTAATTCTATACCAATATCTTCATGTTCTTTTGTACATGCAAGGCATAAAAGTGATTTTTCTGTTTCTTTATTAATAAAATTGACATCAGCTCCCATAAATATTGCCAGTTTCACTTGCGAGATTGTATTGTTTACTATTCCTAAAAAACACATTTTTGTTGCAAAGGATGCTTCGCCTTCCTTTAAACGTGGTATGTATGGTGTTTCTGTCAAATCGCATCGTCGTTGTTTTATTGGTCTATTGCGTAATGGTTCAGAATTCTTTTGCCTATTGAGGAGTTTGTTTTTTATTTCATCTTTTTTTCGATGGGCATATGATAGTATGTTGTATAATTATTGACATATTTTTCAGCAATTATGGCGTCAATATTCAATGTATAATAATTAAGGGCTATGAGAGCTAGTATGTTTTTTGTGAGGTTTTGTTGATGTGATATTGCTTTAAGTAGTACATATTTCGTGAATGGTGATGCAATAGATAAAAAACTATGCATGATATGTTCTTGGTGTTTAAGAACGTTTTCGAGATAAGGCAATTTTTTTGCTGTATATTTGTTGTATAATGTTTTAAATGCATCGTATGCAAGATCTACTGGTAATTTACCATCTTTATTTCTTGACCACAAGTTTACGTCACGAGTAATAAGAAACTTTAAGTATTTTGTACTTTTATTAAAGGATTCATTATTGATTAATTGTAACGTTGCACATAAATGTAATTGATTGTTGTGGTGTTCATCGACTGCATGTATGAGTTGATCAGCTATACTTTTATCATTATCAAGTAAATAATCTAATGTAGCAGAATTATACGAAAATAGTGAATATAAAGGCGTTGCTTGGAGATTGTTTTTAATAGTTGTGTTAGCGCCATATTCTATGAGCAGCTTGATAATGTTTGATCGTGTATCTGTTGGTATTTCTTCTGTGTACGTACATATTTCATGCAATGCGGTAGATCCATCATAGCTTTGATGGTTGATATGTGCATTATTGTACGCAAGTAATAATTTAAGACATTCTTTGTGACCATACTTTGCAGCAATTGCTAGCGGTAGTTGTCCGTTTTTATTGGGTATGCATATAGTTTCAGGATCTTTGTTGAGGATTACATCAACAATGGAAGGCAGATTGCGTGAGCATGCTAGATGGAGGGGTGTATTTCCTGTTTTGGGATTTGATATGTGTAAAATGACATTTTTTTTTTGTAATAATTTCTTAATAATTTCTTCGTTTTTAACGTGTTCGACTACAGTACATAATAAAGGAGTTTCATATGTGCCGACACGGTCATTGATATTTGCACCCATCTGTAAGCTTAATTGTATGAGATCTATTCTTCCCGTTACTATTCCTTGAAGTAGCATTAAATCTGCAAGTGCAAGATCATTAATTCCATGTGGATTCATGTCCATAGATTGGGATGGTCGGCAGGTGAATAATAAAAAATAAACAGCAAGTGAGATGATTGTAGTAAACCTTAAACTTAATTGTTTCATGAATATCCTTTTTATAATGTGAGCGTGATAACAATTAGTTTATTGTAATAATGGTGATAAGAAAACATGGGATGAAAAATTTATCATAATTACCTTACGTGTTTTAATAGTATGATGTGAAAGAACAAGAAAATAGTTTTTTAAAAAAGTGATTTTTCTGTTGTAAACATGAACCATGTAATTAATTGTATGATTTTGTATGGCAACTCAGTAGATATATTACCGTCTTGATGATTTTTTGCACAGAGTAAAAGTATTATTTTGTTCCACGAAATTCTTTCCCATCTTTCAATAAATGCAATATTTCTATCATCAGATGTTGGATTATAATTAAGAATTAATAATTTTCGTATGAATTCGTTTTGTTGAGAAAGAGGTTTTTTGTAGTGAGTAAGTGCTGCAATACTCAAAACAGAGTATTTTTTATTATTGAAAATTAATGAATATGTATCTGCTTCAGTAATAGACGTGAGTCGACTATAGTTTTGATCGTATGCGTACAGAAAGATATACTCTAATCGGGTGCGCTTGCGTGAATTGTAGTAAGGAGATGATAAAAGCAAGCGATTATAATCTTGTAATGAATTTTTAAGTTCATCGCGTTCTTTTTGTAACTGTTGAATAAAGTTTGGTTTGCATGGATTATGTTGAATAGATTTTTGTGGATTCATGCTTTTCAGCGATACAGTACAATATAGGAGTAGAACTAAGTAGCTTAATTGCTTCATAGATATTCCTTTCCTAAGGTAAGTGTGATAACAATTGACCTATTGTAATAAAATGTGTAAATAAAAATATCATTATGGTGTAGGTACATGTACTATTTTTGTGGGTGTAGTAACTTAGTTATTATATAAAGTATGCATCACGCAGGATGTACAAATAAAGTGTAAGAATAAATAATAAGGAAAAGTATTATGCGATTTTTTAATACAGCCGGGCCCATTGATCCAAGAAAACATTATTATATTCCTCATCGATTAAATGAAGTTGAATTTAGACATCTTATTGAGCAAGAAAAATATTTTATTTTACATGCTCCACGTCAAAGCGGAAAAACAACCGCGATTCAAATGTTTGTTAACGAATTAAATGTTGAAGGCACATATAAAGTATTATATATCAACGTTGAACCTGCTCAGATTGCACGAGACAATGTGGAAAAGGGTATGAGGATAATTTTAGAGGAATTACGAGAGTGGGCAACTATTTTGCTGAAATCGGGAGATCCTCTTTTTGAATTTGTACAAGAAGAATTAAAAGATGTTTCCGGAAGTAGCTTAAAAAAAGTTCTTCAAGCTTGGTGTATTGCATCGGATAAGCCAATTTTAGTGTTCATTGATGAAATAGATTCATTAATTGGTGATACGCTTATTTCAGTATTGCGCCAATTACGTGCTGGGTATCCTAATCGTCCGATAGCGTTTCCTCAATCGGTTTGTTTATTGGGAGTTCGTGATGTGCGTGATTATCGTATTTGGTCAGAAGCTGAACACAATATGGTGTTGGGTGGTAGCGCGTTTAATATAAAAGCTGAAAGCCTTACCTTGCCTGATTTTTCTCTAAAGCAAACACGAATGTTGTATCTTCAACATTCGGATGAAACTGGCCAACAATTTACTGATGAAGCAATTGAACATGCATATTATTTAACGCAAGGTCAACCATGGCTTGTTAATGCACTTGCGTATCAAGCATGTTTTGAAGATGTCATCGATCGTACTATACCAATCACTAAAAATGTTATTGATCATGCAAAAGAAACACTCATTAAGCGATGTGATACGCACATTGATCAGCTTGTTCATAAATTGGAAGAACCACGTGTTCGTTATATTATTGATGCTATTATTGGTGCGCAGAGTGATTTAAAAATATTTCCTTTTGACGATGTTCAATATGTCAGAGATTTAGGGTTAATAAAGTTGCATAGTTTTGATATTGCTAATCCTATTTATCAAGAAATTATTCCACGAGCACTTACACAGACTACACAAGAACGTATTAGAGAATCAGCCTTATTTTATCAAAATCTTGATAGGTCATTAAATATGCAAAAATTATTAACGAAATTTACGGAATTTTACCGTGAAAATTCAGCAACATGGCTTGCAGATTTTCAGTACAAAGAGTCAGGACCACATTTGTTGCTCATGGCGTTTTTGCAGCGTGTAATTAATGATGGAGGTACCCTTCATCGTGAATATGCCCTGGATCGCAAACGAGTTGATTTACTTTTGCATTGGCATGATCAAAAAATTGTTATTGAATTAAAGGTAAAACGCAGCAGCAAGACATTAACTGAAGGGTTGCAGCAAACGGCTGAATATATGGATATTTCCAATGCAACTGAAGGGCATTTAGTTGTTTTTGATGGTAATCTAGAAAAAACATGGGATGAAAAAATATACCATCGAATAGAACATGTGGGATCTAAAACAATTTATGTTTGGGGTTTGTAGCGATTATTTTCTTTATGACAATAGTTTATTGTCTTAACTATAAATAATAAAAATTCTAATCATTGCTTAAGTTCATTCACCTACTATATAGTTAAATAACATGATTTTTATATTGTATAAGGAAAAAAGTAATGAGGAATTTTTTACAAAAAAAATATTTTTCAATACTTTTTTTTATTGGAACAATTAATCAACCCTATTTGTGTGCTGATAAAAAGAGTTTGCCTATGAACATACAAGAAGAATCTGAGATTCCGTTAACTGAAGATTTAATGCGAGAACATGGTCTTTTAAATCGTATTCTCTTAATTTATGAAGAAATTGTTAAGAGAATTGACAATAATACTAATTTTTCAATTATCGTTCTTAATAATGCTGTAGAGATTATTAGATCGTTTATTGAAAATTATCATGAAAAACTTGAAGAAGATTACATATTTCCACTTTTTGAAAAGCATAAAAAAGAAATAAAACTTGTAAAAACTTTAAAAGCTCAACATAATAAGGGTCGTGAAATTACCGCTCAATTACAAAAACTATCCATAGAGAATAAACCTTTGGATCAAAAAACGAGAAAGCTCATAAAAAATTTATTACAAAAATTTATTAGAATGTATCGACCTCATGAAGCACGAGAAGATACAGTTCTGTTTCCCCAAGTACGCTCGCTAATGACTGAATCAGAATTTAAAAATATGAGTAAAATATTTGAAGATCGCGAACATGAACTTTTTGGAGAAGATGGTTTTGAACTAATGATAAAAAAAGTAGAAGATATTGAAAAAGATCTTGATATCTATCGATTAGAGCAATTTACTCCATAATTTTTTATATTTTCCTTATAAGGATTTTTTTGTAATATATCCATATTTTTAAAAAAGTGATTCTTCTGCTGAAAATATCAGTAGCGCGATAAATTGTGTTAGTTCGGTTGGTAACCTTAATATACAATTGTTTTGATCTTGGTTTGCATAATGAAAAAGTGCCATCTTATTCCACGGAGTTTTTTCCCATTTTTTAATAAACGCAATGTCTTTATCCGAGCATGTTGGAGTATAGCCAAGTATCAATAATTTTTGCATAAATTCTTTTTGTTCAGAAAAGGGTATTTTATGTGGAGTAAGGGCTGCAATGCCTAAAACAGAATATTTTTTGTTATTTAGAGGGAGACTAAAGTTATGTGAATTGGCAAGAGAAGTGAGTTGATCATAACTTTGATCGTACGCATAGAGAATGATGTAATGTTTTTGGGTAAGTGAATTATGATAATGAGATGATAAAAGTCTACAGTGAGTGTTTGATAAGAAAGTTTTAAGATATTCACAATCTTGTTTTAATTTTTGAATAGAGAGATGCGAGGATTGGTACGGTGTAATAGATTTTTGTGATTCCATGCTATGTAATGATACAATAGAGTATATAAGTAAAAAAAAGCAGTTTAATTGTTTCATGAATATTCCTTTGTGCTCTAACATAATATATGTTTGGAGTCTTTAGTTTTTATTATTTTTGTTTCTTGACGTCGGTGTGTGGTTTGATATTATTATAAATAATGTCATAATAATTTCGGGCCACGAGATTTTTATCATGTCAATCATAACATGCCGGATTCAATAACTTTTTCATAAGATTGTAATAATCTATGTGATGGGTGTTTCTATTAAAAATATTTTTATTTTGCCTAGCTACATTGTGCTATAGGTCATATATATAAATTCATAAGGAATTTAGATGAATAATGTTTTATTAAAAATCAAAAATATAAAAAAGACATATGCCACAAAAGAAGCTCTTAAAGGTATTTCTCTTGATATTTATAAGGGTGAAATTTTAGGTCTTCTTGGCGTTAATGGTGCGGGTAAAACTACGTTATCGTCTATCGTTGCAACATTACATCCACCAACAGAGGGTGACATTGAGTATAATGGTGTATCAATCTATTCCGATGTTACCACATATCGGTATACAATTGGTTTTTGTCCTCAACGGCCAAATTTAAATCCAGCGTTGACGTTGGAACAAAACTTGCGATTGTCGGCAAGTTATTATCAAATGACACCGGAACAGATCGATACGCGTCTTGCATTGTTAGTGGATCGATTTGGTTTGCGGGAATATATGAATCAAAAAGCTACAGTGTTATCGGGGGGTTATAAGCAACGTTTTATGATTGCACGCGCATTGATGCATAATCCGCAACTAGTAATTTTAGATGAACCAACGGTTGGTCTTGATCCGCATATTAGAAGACAATTATGGCAACAGATTAAGGATTTAAAAAAAATAGGTGTTACGGTAATTTTAACAACACATTATCTTGATGAAGCAGAGCAATTATCAGATCGAGTTTGTGTACTTGATGCTGGACTTATTAAATTAATAGATACGCCGGATAATTTAAAAGCTGATTTTAAAATGAATAATCTTGAGGATGTATTTATAGCGATTATGTCCGACGATGCATCTAAGACAGATAAGGAAAAATAATGAATAACGGTTTATTTCGTTTTGCCGATATTTTTTACAAATTAGTTGCAACTAATTTTTATATTGCACGTCAGCAGCTTTTTAATCAATTTATTAATCTGTGTATTTGGGGTTTTTGCCAATTAGTTGTTATGGGGTATCTCATGCAATCATTTGGATTGGCGAGCAGTTTTGGTGCCTTTCAACTCGCAACAGTCATTGGAACGGTAGGTCTTTTTGAGGTATATGGTAATACGGTGAAAAGTATTATGGATTTTGAAGGTGATCGTTCAATTGGTTATTATTTAACATTGCCTGCAAGTTCAACCGTAGTTTTGTTGAGTATGGTTTGTTCGTATGCGTTGGTAGGTATTTTATTAAGTTGTGCAATGTTTTTATTTAATGCATTAATTTTCTCTACAAGCTTTAATATTGCTAATATATCATGTATTAAGTTTGCTGTTATTATTGTGTTAGCAAATATTTTTTATGGTGTATTTACTATAGCGGTTACTGCGCATGTTGGTAGTATGGCAAAAATACGAAACGCTTGGTCACGTTTTATTTTTCCATTATGGTTTATGGGTGGTTTTCAATTTTCATGGGCGTCAATGTATAAACTTTCAGCGCCCTTAGCATATGCACTTTTATGTAATCCTATTATTTTTATTATGGAAGGAGTGCGTGCGGCGTTATTGGGAGCAGAAGGCTGTTTGCCATGGGAAGTTTGTTGCATAGCATTGTGTAGTTTTACTATAGTTCTTTGGTTTTATGCGCATTATAAAATGAAAAAATTACTTGATTTTGTATAAGATTATTATGTACATACCTGATAGAAGGTATAAACACGTTTATTATTAATGTTTGGAAATATATGAAAAGTTGGTTGAATAAAAATATTATTGGTTTTTGTTCGGCCAGCTTTTTTGGTGATTGGTGCCATGAGATGGGTACTGCAATTTTGCCTATGTTTATTACACAGTTAGTAAGTGGAACCTATGCACCATTTGCATTGGGATTTATTCAGGGCTTTGCTGATGCAGGAGCAACGATTACTAAATTATTATCGGGTTACCTTGCAGACAGAGTTCCTTTTTATAAACCATTTTTGATTGCTGGATATGGTATTTCGGGTGTTTGTCTTGCATTGATTGGTACGGTACAATCGATTATATTTATTTTTGTTTATAAAACAATTGCATGGCTTGCAAAGGGGATTAGGGAACCAATGCGTGACACGTGGATTGCTAAGATTGTTCCGAGGAATTTGTATGGGCGAGTTTTTGGACTACAACGGTCTTTGGATACGTTAGGAGCACTTGTTGGTCCATTAACGACATTTTTTTTATTAAAAATTAATTTTTCATTGACATCTGTTTTTCTTTTTTCAGCTATTCCAGCTATTTTTTCTGTTCTTTCTATAATGTTTCTAACTCATGAAGAAAAACGAGAAACAATGGTAATGCACGATGTGCATTTTATTGAACAGGTAAAAGTATTGCCTTCTGATTTTATCTCTTTTGCATGGATAATGTTTTTATTCGGTGTTGGTAATTTTAATCAAACTTTACTTATATATCGCGTTCAGGAAATTTTTGGACAAGAACATTCTTTTTTAATAGCGACCACGCATGGGGTTTTATTATATGCGTTTTTTAATGTTATACGAGCATTCAGTGAATTTGGTATGGGAACTTTAAGTGATTATGTGAATAGAAAAATGTTATTGGCAGTTTTTGGTTTTGGTGCCTTTGGCATAACAACTCTTGGCTTTATGGTACACGTAACACCTATATGGTTTTGGTTGCTCTGTTTTGGATGTGCTGGGTTAAGCGCAGGTACGGTTAAGGCATTAGAAAAAGCTCATGCATCGTATATTTTGCCCGAGCAAACTCGTGGGGTAGGATTAGGATTGTTGCAATCTATCGATGGAGTAGGTGATTTGCTTTCAAGTTTAATAGTGGGAGCATTGTGGAGTTTTATTTCACCTCTTGCTGGTCTTATATATGCTGCAATAATAAGTTTTATAGCAATGGTATTATTGATTTTTCAAAGAGATTAATTTGTTCAGAAGCCGATTTTTTCATGCTAAAATTACATTCAATTGTCAGTTTAGCATGAAAATTTTTATTAAATCCTATTTTTGGCATAATTTTTATGTTAAACTTATACTTGATTATACATTTAACATAAAAATTTTTAGGAGATGTGAAAATGTTTAGACGGGATTTAGAGAAAATATTGTCGCGTTTTGCAAAATTTCCTGTGGTCGCTATTTTAGGGCCTCGCCAATCGGGAAAAACAACATTGGCTAGATCTTTTTTTAAAAATCACCGTTTTCTTAATCTTGAAAGTCCACATATACGAGAATTGGCAATTAAAGATCCGGTATTGTTTTTACGTGAAAATGAAAATGAATATGGTATTATTTTAGATGAATTTCAATATGCGCCAGAAATTCTTTCTTATATACAGGTTGAATCTGATGAGAAAAAAAGACCAGGATATTTTGTTCTTACTGGATCGCAAAATTTTTTAATGAATCAAGCAGTGTCTCAATCTCTAGCGGGCCGTGTTGGTATTGTTACACTATTGCCTCTTTCAATTAAAGAATTAAAAGATAATAATGCATTGCCAGACAATGTTAACGAAGTAATATTTAATGGCGGATATCCACGCCTTTATGCAGAAAATTTTTCTCCACTTGAATTATATCCACCGTACATACATTCATATCTTGAACGCGATGTTCGGCAACTGATTAAAGTAGAAAATTTGAGAACATATCAAAAATTTATGCAGCTATGTGCTGGAAGAGTTGGCCAGCTTCTGAATGTTGCAGATATTGCTACTAACTGTGGAATTCACCGTAAAACGGTAGAGAGTTGGATTTCAATTTTGGAAGCAAGTTATGTTGTTTTTACACTAAAACCTTACTGGGAAAATTTTAAAAAACGCGCAACAAAAATGCCAAAATTATATTTTTATGATACAGGCCTTGCATGTTCTTTATTAGATATTAGTTCACCAGCTCAGCTTGGTGTTAGTCCTTTTCGAGGTCCTCTTTTTGAATCTTTTATTATATCTGATTTGCATAAACAATATTTTAATATAGGGCGTCGCCCCCCATTGTATTTTTGGAGAGATAATAATGGGTATATTGAAGTTGACTGTTTAGCAAATATTGGTAATACGCTAATTCCGATTGAAACCAAATCTGGTCATACAGCAACGAATGATTTTTTTACCGGTCTTACTAAATGGAATAAATTGGCTACAACAGATCCAACAGCAGGATACATTGTATATGGCGGTGATTATACACAAAGTACTAGTATGGGTAGATTGCTTAGTTGGAAAGAAGCTAGCAACTTAATAGAAGAGCTGGAAGGTAAAAATAGTTTTTGATTACCATGTCTTTAGCGTAGGTTAAATAAAAGATTATATAAGAAATAATTGTTTTTTATGCAATTATACCTTTGCAATACTTTTTTTGCAGACAAAAAAAATCAACGTAGCAACTGTATTTTTCTTCTTGTCAGCCGTGCCCTTATGTGTTACTATTAGGATATATTGATAATATTTGTTTCTTTTAATGACAGGATATAAAATGAAGAAAATAACATATTTAGCAATTATAATGACCCTGACAAATGCAACAACGGGCTACTGCGCGGAATCGTCTAGTGTAATAGCAAAATTATCAGATTGGTATAAAAATTGGCGCCTAGAAATGGATTATAAAAAAACTATTCTTAAGCCCCTAACAAAAATAATCCGCGAATCAGCCAAGAATAAAGAAAAAGAACTTGATGCTAAAATATGTCACTGTAATGAGCAACTATCTATTTTGAATGATTTTAATATTGACGAATATGATGGGCTATTAGACGAAAGGCAAGTAGAAAATGCTAAAACTTATCTCTTTTATGACAAAAAAGATTTAGAACGAGAAAAAGAAGCTTTTCATAATCTCGCTACTAATCCTCATGCCTACCTTCAATATAGAGATGCCTATTATATGGAAGCGAGAAAAATGCATGAAATATTACATGAAGAAAACAAAGGAATAGAACATTTCCTTTATGAGCAATTTCGTGCAAAACGTCCTGAAGCTAAAGGCATACCTATACGTACGATATTAATGGACAAAATTAGACGAAACAATGAGTTAACATCTGCAGAAGAATTTTATGGGTTTGCAAATTAATAAGCGTTACTTTTTAAAGTTCTAAATGCACTACCTTGCTAGTTAAATTTTGCATGAATAGGCTATTTATTTACGGGTTCCTCGGATATCAATTGAATTGAACTATTATTAATTTTTTGATACGTTTTATTTAGAAATTATGTAATTTATTGAGTAATTATAAAATTTTTTTTGAATAAAGAGAACATATAGAAGAAAATAAGAGGAAGCGGAACTTGTATTTTATAAATTTAATTTTTCTGTCTATCAGTATATCGCTTTTTGGAATGGAAACTAAGCACACAAATTCTGATTATAAAATAATAAAATATAATATACTACGTCCTCAATGTTTTCGTAGTGATAAGCGCTTTCCAGGAAATTATCCTGTGGACACTGAAAGTCATGGACAATACTTTGTTAGCAATAGTTCTGTTACTGGTGGTACAAAAATTATTGTTTGTTTTTTTGGATACTTTAAAGAGCCTGCTCATGCCTACGATCCATTACTTCTTGCGCAAAATCCTTTATCAATGCTGGATATTGAAACGGGCATTAATACGCCATTTAAACAGATCCCAGAATTAGAAGAACGCTGTGTTGAGGCTAGTACTGTGAGGTTAAATAATAACAGTCGGCCACTGCATATGCTTGATGCAGATACCGGTGTAATTGGGTATAATAAAAAGATTTTTATTGTTCAAAATAGCTTTGAGTTTAAGACACTTAAGGGAAATATAATTGAACCTCTTGCAAAAATAGTACAGACACTTTCTTCAAAAATTCTTGATGATGATAGTATTCATACCGTTGATAGTTCACGATCTCATCTTGTAGTTGTTTCATTACAAGGCCATATTATAACATGGCCAAAAAATGGTATAATTATTGATGAAAGTAAATTAAAAACAATGCAGTGTGGAGAAAAATTTTTTTCATGCGTGCTGAATCATAAAGAAAATTTGTTATGTCTCGGCTTAGAGAATGGTAAATTATTTATAGTTGATTTAGCTGATCTTACAAGAAATAAAATTGTATCTTTATTTCCTGATTCACGTATTAAAATTAATTTGCTAAGTTCTTATAATGATCTTTTGCTAGCAGTTGCTGTAAGTTATTGTGCCAACAAGACAGAGTATTGTTGTAAAAAAGATACTGCTATTATTTCTCCAACATGTGAAGAATGTAAAAAAAGAAATTATAATGATGTTTATGGTAAACAGCAGACTATTGATTTGATGCACTTAGACCAACTACAGGAAGATTTAGAGAAACAATTAACTGTTCTTAACAATAAAGAATGTATACATGTAACATCTATTAAAAAAAAATATGATTGATGCATGTGATTATCATAAAAATATGGAAAATCCTTTTGATATAGAGCATTCACTTTTTTCTGCTCAAGTACTCAAAGAAACACTTGATAAAAATGAACAAATGTATCCTACATTGCAGCCATTTTTAAATAAAGAATTATTGAATTATTTGCACGCGCAAGAAGTTCAGTATAAAAATTATGGTTTGCAATATGCTATTTCAATAAATTCTGAGATATTAAAAATTGAATTCATTTCTCCTGATAATGTAGTAATATACCTACGAGATTTATATGAAAAAACCAGTGGTGACGGTAAGAAAAAGTATCAAAATCATCAAATCTATAAAGGAAATATAAATGAACTTTCTGCGTGGGCATTGATTCTAAGTAGAGAGGGGGATATCGCAATGCATATTATTCGTACAACTTCTGATAACTTTGTTGTTCTAATAGAATATGGGAAAAAATATATACATTCTTTAATGCATCGTATCATAAAATATACAAGACATGTTGATTATAGCTGGATGAAAAATAAATATAATAAGGTATTGCGATATTTTTCACTATATTGTGCACCAGGTGTAACTTATTTTAATTTAATTATATCATGCAAATTACTTTTTTTCTTGTTTGTTGTACAAACAAGTATTATTTATGGACTTTTCGCATACCAATTGAATTGAACTATTATTAATTTTTGATACAATTTCTTTACAGATTATATAATTTTATTAATTAAATATTTTTGATCGCAAGAGAGCATATGACCAAAATAGAAGAAAATGCCATGGTATGAATCACCTATATTTTATTTGTATGTTTGTATGCATATCTCTTACTGGTATGGAAATTACAAAGCGTGATTATACAGCGACGAGATATGAGGTATTAAATCCTCATTATTTAAATCTTACTATAAATGGATGTTGTAATTTTATACATAAAGGTAAGAATTATGGTATGTATGTTAGTAATAATCATAATGGTATACATGTTCTTATGGGTTGTTCTGGATATATTAAAAAAGAGGGGCTTTCCGAAAATGCTTTTTCAATACTTGATATACAAACTGGTATTAATACACCTCTAAAGCTGATGCCAGAATTACAGGAAATCTATAAAAAGGATGCGTCAAAGAATAGTAGCTTTTCATTACATATGCTTGATGCAGATACCGGTGTAATTGATCACGATAAAAAGATTTATATTTTTCAAAAGGCATGGGATTATTTGTATCTTTTTAATATTTTTGAACGAGGTATGCGTGAATGTGCAACAAAAACAATACAGACGCTTTCTCTAAAGATATTAAAGCAAGAGGATACTATTTATACCATTGATAGTTCACCATATCATCTTGTAGTTGTTTCATCGCAAGGGTATGTAATAACGTGGCCTAAAAATGGTATTTTTGTTAAAGAAAACGAACTAAAAACAGTACAGTGCAATGAAAAGTTTTTTTCATATGTACTTAATTATACAGAAAATTTGTTATGTCTTGGCTTACAGAATGGTAAGTTGTTTATAGTTGATCTAGCTAATCTTGCACAAAATAAAATTGTATCTTTATTTCCTGATTCACGTATTAACATTAATGTGCTGAGTTCTTATAACGATCTTTTGCTAGCAGCTGATGTAAGTTATTGTGCCAAGAAAACAGAGTATTGTTGTAAGAAAGATATTGAAATTATTTCTCCAGTCTGTGAACAATGTAAAACAATAAATTATGAGAATATTTATAAAAAACAACAGACTATTGATTTGATGCAATTAGATCAACTACAGGAAGATTTAAAAAAACAATTAACTGATCTTAACAATAGAGAATGTGAACATATAACATCTATTAAAAAAAATATGATTGATGTATGTGATTATCATAAACATATTGAAAATCCTTTTGATATAGGTCATTCACTTTTTTCTATTAAAGAAATTAAAAAAAATCTTAATGAAGATAGGAAAGTATCCTGCATAGGACAACCATTTTTAAATAAAGAATTACTTATGCCATCGTATTATTCAGCGTTGAAGTATTCATGTGATAGTACTAGTCAATTTATTAATTCTAAGGTATCACAAATAGAGCTTATTTCTGAGAATGAAATAGTTTTACATATATGTAGTGAAGTTAAGAATACAATAAATCATTATATATATAGAGGTGAAATATATAATCCACAAAACTATACATTAGTTGAAGATATACAAAATTGTAATGTAGCGCATATAGTTCCTACAGTTCCTCAGGGTTTTATTGTTTTAAAAAACACACAGGATAGTTATGTGCTGATGGATTTTATTACAAAGTATATAAAAAATAATCATTATAGTTGGTTTAAACATCAATATAATAATGGATTAAGGTGGTTTTCAGAGAATCGAAGGAGATTTATTTTATTGAGCTTATGTTTGATACCTCTTTTTACTTGTTATCGCGGAGCAAATGATATGGTATGTATGGTATCTCTATGCCCATTATTATTCCTCCTATATAAACATAGTGGTCCAATATCATCAGCGACATAAAAATTAAAAAATAATTTTTGATTATTCAAAGGTATCAATTGTTTACTTAATGGAATTACTATTAATTTTTTGCTATAATTTTCTTAGTTATTATACAATTCATTTTTTTATTAGATTTACGATTTATGAGGTTGAGCGTATGCACGATATTAATGTTTTAATAGAAATTCCTAAAAGTTCCATGGTCAAATATGAGGTAGATAAAGAAACCGGTATGCTTGTTGTTGACCGTTTTATGTATACGGCTATGGGTTATCCGTTTAATTATGGCTATTTACCAGACACACAATCAAAAGATGGTGATCCTGTTGATGTGCTCGTTATTTCGACGTATCCGGTGCAAGCAGGCTCTGTTTTACCATCACGTGTTATTGGAATGTTGGAAATGGAAGATGAAGCGGGTATTGATAATAAAATTATTGCAGTAGCTACTGAAAAAGTAGATCCTTTTTATGCAAATGTTCAAAATCTCGATGATCTTACGCATGCTACCAAAAATTTAATTAAGCACTTCTTTGAGCAATATAAAAATATCGAACCCGGTAAATGGGTTAAGGTTAAAAATTTCTTAGATAAACAACATGCATGGCAGGAAATAGAAGAAAGTAAACTTTGAGTCGTATATGTTTCATTTTTGGGTCCATGTGTATGTCTCTTTTTGTTTCTGCAATGGAAATTAAAAGGACACCTGTTAATTATACAACAACAAAATATGAAATATTAAATCCTCAATTTTTTAAAAGCAATAAAAAATTAAAGGATGTCAAGTAGGCACCAGGAGCGATGGAAAATATTTTGTGAGTAACAGTTCACCTGATGGTACAAAAATATTTTTTTATTTTTCTGGATATTTTGAAGAAAAGAATATAAATGGATTAATCCTTGCTCAAAATCCTCTATCGATACTTAATATTGAAACTGGTATTAATACCCCGTTAAAACAAATATCAGAATTGCAAGAAGGCGATGTGGGAAAAAAACTTCCCTTTTCAGCGTTTAATGAAAATAGTCAGCCATTACATATGCTTGATGTAGATATAGGTGTTGTTGGTCATGATAAAAAGATCCATATTATTAAACAATCATGGGATTATAGTAATTTAATAAATATTTTTAAGTTAGGCATGCATGAATATGCAGCAAAAATAGTACAAACACTTTCCCCAATACTATCTGTCCATGATAGTATTCATACCATTGATAGTTCGTTATCTCATCTTGTAGTTGTTTCATCAGAAGGCAATATAACAACATGGCCAAGAAATGGTATTTCTATTAAAGAAAATGAATTTAAAACAGTACAGTGTACAGAAAAATTTTTTTCATTTGTTTTTAATCATAAAGAAAATTTATTATGCTTTGGATTAAACAATGGTCAGATATTTATTGCCAATATGGTTGATCTTGCACAAAATAAAATTATATCTTTGTTCCCAAATTCAAGTGCGAACATTAATTGGCTTAGTTCATACAATGATCTGTTACTAGCATGCGCTTTGGATTATTGTAAAACGAAGACACAACATTGTTGTAAAAAGGATACTGCTCCTATTTCTCCAAGATGTGCAGAATGTAAAGCAGCAAATTATGATATGGTTTATAATACGCAGAAGAATATTAATTTAACGACAGTAGATCAAGTTAGATATGACTTACAACAACAATTAGATGATCTTAATAATCAAGAATGCAACCATGTAACAATGATAAAAAATAATATGCCTGATATATGCGATTATCATAGACACAGTGTAGATCCTTTTGAAGTAGAACATTCACTTTTTTCTGCTCAGCAACTTAAAAAAATGCTTCTTAATCAAAATAAGCAAGCACCTCTTGTATTACGGTCATTTTTAAAAAAAAAATTCCTTTTGCCTGGCGTGTCTCAAGATTTAGGTTCATTAATAAATTCTGAGATATTACAAATTAAACCTATTTCTGAGAATCAAATAGTAATACATATAGTCAATACGTATGAACAAATTAATTGTGAAAAAAAGAACAGACGACATCAAATATATGTAGGTGAGATAAATCAATCAGATTCCTATAAATTACTTTCTGATTCATCAACGTGCAATGCAATGCATATAATTCCTACGGCTCAAAATAATTGTGTTATTCTAATAGAAACAAGTGACGGAAATATACATGCAGTAATGGAACATATTATAAAATATACAAAAAATAGTATGTATGACTGGTTAAAAAATATATACATTAATACGTTGAGAGTTTTCTCGCATCGAATGCTACCTTTTTTGCTTATTGAGTTCAGTTCAATATTAATAATGATGTCGTCCTTTTTTTATATAGATATAGCAAAGGATTGTGGGATACTACGTGCACTATCATTGTATCCACTGTTTCATCTAATAGATTTTTTAACAAAAAATTTATAACGTGAAATACAAGAAAACACTAATCTTACTAATTATATCTGCGTTTTCTTGTTGCGCTCAACAAAAGACTCATTGATACGCTTTACTGAGCATTGTGTAGTTGATAAAACAGAAGCATGCATTATCGCAGAAATATATTTAAATGAAGAAAAAATTGATATAAAAATTTTGAGTTGAGCTTTGTGTATCAGTTATTTTAGTTTCAACCATTTTCTGAATATTTTTTGTCAGTTGTCATTTGTTGTATGACTAAAATAGCATGTTCAGTGACATTGTTGGGTAATTGATTACTATCAAACCATTTCATATCACTATGTCGGTGAGGCTCATTATTAATTGGTGTGCCATGCCATGAATGTGCTATAAAATAAATGCCGATAATATCTTGTGTATTTTTGTTGTTTGCGCGTACATGAATAACATGTGCTAGTGTAAAATCAGCCGGATCTACAATGACATTAACCTCTTCATGTATTTCTCGCGCAGCTGCAGATGTTAGTGTTTCATTTTCTTCCAGCAATCCACCAGGAAAATTCCAGTAACCTGACATCCAATCTGTATTATGGCGTTGTACCAATAAAACTTTGTGGTTTTGGCTGAGAATGATGCCAACATAGGCAGGAAGTTTAAATATATTTTTCATAATTTACTTTATACATTCATAAACAATAGTATAATCTTGTGCGGACGGTGATGATGTCAGATTATAGGCTTCTATTTTTTTTATATGCGAAAAACCAACTTCTTTAAGTAATACATCCATTTCCGTTGGATAATAAAGTTTGATCTGAAAATATTCCATTTCCGTTTGCATGATATTAGTTTTATCCATGAGTTCATAGCGACAAATAACGGTTGCAACCGAGTTTTCTATCGGTAGTGGTAAGTTGCTTGCAATAAGCGTTGTTCCATCCGGTTTTTTATATGCCTTTCCTTGCCATACACCAGTGAGAGCTGGTACGGCATATATAGTTTCAATATCAAAAACAAAGGTCCCGTTGTTTTCGAGAAGATTATATATCTTTTGTAGACACATTTTTATATGCGCAGGATTTAAAAATAGACAGAAGGAACTATCAGGAATAAAAATAAGATTATATTGTTTTGTAACAGGAACTCCTTCTAAAAATTGTTCCCATACATGAGGTGTGATATTTTTTTGTGCACATTTGGTATGTAGTGCTTTAAGCATAAATGGTGAAGCATCAAAACCTTCTACGGTAAACCCTTCTTCCACGAGTGGGATAAGATAACGCCCAGTTCCACACATTGGTTCTAAAATGGGACCTTGTGATCGCGCAACATAGTAGCGGTAAAAAGCATATTCTTCAGCAGGTGCTGCGGGTTTATCAAGATCAAAAAATTCAGTACACAAATTTAGATATAATGATGGTTTATTCATGTTAATGTTTTTCTTTTATAATCGCTGTACAAACTGAGCAACTATTTTTTTTGGTCCTGTTTTGAATTTGATAATTAAATGGGTCTCACCCGTTGATTTTTCTTCAATATCTTGAATTGTTCCGATACCATATTTTTGATGTTTGACTGGTTGATTTTTTTTCCACGTTGATGGAGTCAATGATTTTCCTGCTTTTAAGGAATCGTTCTCTAAAGCACTAGCGAATGATGCTGTATCTTCTGACATCTTAGGAAATGGTTTTCTCTCTAAAGTTTTGGAGAAGAAGGGAATATAAACTTCTGATTTTTTTTTTATTTTTGATCCTAACCAATCAGCACAAAATTGATGTATTTGCGGTAATCCCCAGTAAGAACAGTCTTCGTGTGGAAGTAGCTGCGCTGGTATTTCATGTAAAAAACGTGAAGGTAGTTGATCAGTCATTTTACCGTATGAATAACGATTTTTTGTATAGCAAATAAGTAGATGTTCCTTAGCTCGAGTTATACCAACATAAAAAAGTCGTCGTTCTTCTTCGAGTGCATCATTAAAGTTTAAGGACCGTGTTGTTGGTATTATTCCTTCTTCTACCCCTGGTAAAATTACCAGGTCAAATTCTAATCCTTTTGCTGCGTGAAGGCTCATGAGAGAAACTGCATGAGTATCTCTATTTTGTTTATTCATTTTATCTTGCATAAGCGCAACTTCATCAAGAAATGCAGTGATAGTGGTGGTACCATTTGACTCAAAATGATCTACAGCATCTAAAAGTTCTTTGATGTTATCGAGTCGAGCTTGTGCTTCTTGTGGTTCGTCATTGTTTTTGATGTAGCTGAGATAACCGGCGCGTATAATAATTTGATCAAGTGCTTTGCTTGTCAAATTCATTGGTTCAAGGCCTTGTAAAATAGCGGCAAATGATTGTAAAGCATCTGTTTTTGTTTTACCTAAATTATTGTTTGAGGTTAACTGTTGAATTATATCTTGCCAGGTTGCAAATGGCTCATTATTCCAGTGTGTATAAAATAGTTCTTCAAATTTATCACCAAATCCACGCGCAGGAACATTAATGATTCGAAAAAAAGACGTACGATCAAACGGATTAGCGATAATTTTAAGATATGCGAGCAGATCTTTTATTTCTTTACGCTCATAAAACTGGATTCCACCGATAATGCGATAAGGGATTGAATCTTTCAGAAGTGCTTCTTCAAGAGCTCGCGACTGCGTGTGTGTTCGATACAATATACCAACATTATTAAGGCCATATTTTTCTTTTGCTACCAACAATAATTGTGAAATTGCTCGCGCTTCTTGGTATTCAGTGAGACATGTAAGTTTGTAAACTCTATTAGTGCCTTGTTTTTCCGACCATAATTTTTTTGGAGTTCTGCTGCTATTGTTTTCTATGCTGTTGTTAGCAATTGTTAATATTTGTTGTACTGAACGATAATTTTGCTCAATGGTAATAATATGAGTATCCGGAAACACTGATTTAAAATTAGCCATGTTAGTGACTGTTGCACCGCGCCATGAATAAATAGATTGATCTTCATCGCCCACAGCGCATACAGAATCTATTGCAAGTACGTTGTCACTTAGCCCCATTTCTTTGAGTAATTCATGTTGTACTAGGTTGGTGTCTTGGTATTCATCAACTAACACATGTCGAATTTTTTCTTGAAATCTGTTTTTTATTACATTGTTTTTTTTTAACAACCGCAATGTTTCAAGCAGTAGATCATCAAAGTCTAATGCTTTAGAAGCTTTTTTTTCCGTTTCATATGCGTTAAAAATATCAACTAATGTTTGATGTTGTAGGTATTCTGTTGCCGGTTGATCGGGATTATTGGTATGATTTTTTAGTTGAGATATTTGATATGCAACATTCTTCGGGGTAAATTGTTTTTGTAGTCCATTACGTTGTAAAATGCCACCAATCATTTTATGCTGGTCGTCAGTGTCTATTATGGAAAAAAAGGGATTAGATAAGTATTCCTGATGTTTTTTTAAAAATTGTACACAGTATGAGTGAAATGTACCAATAAAAGGTAGATTGACTTGATTGCCTAAAAATGAAGTAATGCGCTCCTTCATTTCAGTCGCAGCTTTATTAGTGAATGTAAGCGCGACAATTGATGAAGCATGTATGTTCTTATTAAGAATAAGATGGGTAATGCGGGCGGTGATTACTCGTGTTTTTCCCGAACCGGCGCCAGCTATAACAAGAACTGCACCATGTTCATGATGAACCGCTTTTTTTTGAGATTCATTGAGGTTGTTGTGGAGAAAATTATTGAAGGAATCGCGCATTATTTTTATCCTGTTGGCACTTATATAAAGTAATGAATATTATAATAGTTTATAATGCGCGACGATTTATTCAAGTTAAACAAATTCCTCATATGACTTTTCTTCGGTGATGCGAGAACCAAGGAGTGAGTCGATTTCTCTTTTTATCTGGTAACGTTGATCGTTGGTTATGTAAACGTTGCGCGCAAGCTCAATGAATTCATCGTCATAAAATTCTTTATTACGTTCTTTGATGCGAATTGCATCTTCAATATCCCATAATACTTCATTAGTTCTTTTTAATTTTTTTTGTAAAACTAGGACATCAGATCGGTTGCCAATATATTTTGCGTAGGTTTTTTGTAATGTTTCAAGTTCAATTAATACATTTCTTAATTTTTCTGGATTGGTCATACGTTCTGATTTAATGGTTAAAATGGTAATTTTATCAATAAACTCTCCATAAGAAATCTCAGTGGTAATGAGGTTGCCATATGATTGAGATGTTAGTAAAAGTGTGCTTGCAATAGATGCGTAATAAATATTCTTAATCTGCTTCATTATTCTCCTTTAATTAATCATTCAACTTTTTTTTTATTATGTTAGTCGTACAAAAATTTAGAGACAAAGTAAAGATGCAAGAAAATAGTTGCATTTGTTTCAATTAGAACTATTTGTCTGATGGGCGGCATTTTTATTTTTAACACTTGATTTCTATAATGAAATGATTAGGATTGTGTAGGTGAAAGTTATCTATTTTTTTACACTTTAAAGGGTCGTTTATGAATATATTTCGTACAATTTCTCGTGTTTTAGTAGTTGCTGTGATAGTATTTGCTGGCAACGCAGTCGCAGGTCCGGAGGATTCTAGTTACATGAAATTTGGAAAAGGTATTAGGTTATCAGGATTGACATTTGTTGGTATGGCTGCAGCAAGCCAATTGTGTGAAAAAGATGCGTCATTACAAAGGGCTGGAATTGAAACCATTGGATATTTGTGTAATGGGCTCATAATAAAAAAGGAAAAAAAAGAAGAAGTAGAATCCGCGAGTGTGTTTATCGAAGGAATGGGTCATCTTGCTATTAATTATGGCATTCGCAAAAGTTCTGAAACGTTAAATAAAAAAGGTTATAATCTTGATTATGTAGCGAATATATGCGATAAATTGCCAGAATCAGTAGGTTATTTTATCAATCCTGCAGTAAGAACGGTTGCTGAAGGTGTGACACAACCTGAAATACTTACTAGTGCAATTATGTGTGTATTAATTCATTGTATTATTAAGCCTATCGTAGATTTTAATCCATGTGGTGGGGGTGAGTGCGATTAGAGTAGTGATATAATTATTTTGTTTTAAAAAAAAGAGGGGTTTTAAAAAAAACCCCTCTTTTTTTTTGCCTATCAATTTTTACTATGTTAGTCGTACAAAAATTTAGAGATAAAGTAAAGATGCATGAAAGTAGCTATACTTGTTTCAATTAGAATTGTTTGCTTAATGAATAGCCTTTTTATTTTTAACGCTTGATTTCTATAATGAAATGATTAAACTTATGCAGGTGAAAATTATCTATTTTTATACATTTAAAGAGTCATTTTTTATGAATATATTTCGTACAATTTCTCGTGTTTTAGTGGTTGCAATGATAGTGTGTGCTGGTAACGCAGTTGCTGGTGAAAACGGTAATAATTGGGGTTCTAAGATTAAAGATATGGGAAAAGGAGCATGTAAAGGGGCTGGCGAGACTCTAGATAACTATAAGGTTCAACTTGCCGCTTACTATTATATGGATAAAATGGTGCCCAATAAAAAAAAACATTTTGCAAGAGCTGGGATAAGAACATATGCTAGATATCTGGATGCACTATCAAAAAAGTGTAAAAAAATAAAAATCGATGATAAAGAAACGGTTTGTTCGGTGCACAGCCATCAGAGAGAGATGGCTTCATTTATTGTTGATCTTGCAATGTGTGAAATTGGCGACAAATTGAATGAAGCGGGTTATGGCATTGATTATGTTGTAGAAAAATGCGATAGGTTACCAGAAGGAAAAGTGAGAAATGCTGTCAACTATACGGTAAGAAATGTTGCAGAAACAGTTACAGAACCTGAAGTGCGTACGTTTGCTGCTATGTATGTATTGACTAATTTAATTATTCCTATGTTTACTGTTAAAAAATAATATAAATATTTTGTTAGTAAGATAATTAAAGACAAAAAGAGGGGGTTTATAAACCTTCTCTTTCGTTGTTTGTCTATCAGTTTTTACTATGTTAGTCGTACAAAAAATTTGAGATAAAGTAAGCAGGGGGCAAAGTTTAATTAATTCTATTATGGCTTCTTATTTATAGAGTAACTTCTTTATTTTTAATTATTAATTTATATAATGAAATTATTATAATCATATAAGTGAAAAATATATATTTTTTTATATTTAAAGGATTGTTTGTGAATACATTTCGTACAATTTCTCGTGTTTTAGTGGTCGCGGTAGTAGTTTTTGCTGGCAATACCGTTATTAGTGGACCGGAATCATCTGCTTTTAAGGTGTTATGGGAAAAAAGATACAAGAATGATGAGATAGGTATTGTGCAAAGTATTAGCGAATCTGGTTGTACTGGTTTAAGCATGCTTGTAGCAAGTAAATTGGACAAAGATGAGGATGCAAAAAAAAGCTGCCGTGGAAACTGTTGGATATATGATAGATGCAGGAATGGCAGTAAATTTCGATTTTACTTACGATAATTTTTTTATTCTTTCTATAAGTCATCTGCTTTGTAATTATGGTGTTCGTAAAACTACTAAGTTATTGAATCAAAAAGGATTTAGTTTTGATTCTGTGGCAAATAACTGTGATATTTTACCGGAAGCGGTAAAACCTATCGTTAACCCTGTTGTGAGATTTTTTGTTGAAGGAGTTACACATCCTGAAATGCTTACTTATCTATATTTAACACGATTGTTATTGTTAATGTGTAGCTTCGAAGAAAAATAAAAAAAAAGTTATAAAATAAGTCAAGAGGGGTTTTAAAGCCTCTTTTTTTTGTTTGCCTATCAATTTTTACTATGTTAGTCGTACAAAAATTTAGAGATAAAGTAAAGATGCATGAAAGTAGTTGTGTTTGTTCCAATTAGAATCGTTTACTTAATGAATAGCCTTTTTATTTTTAACGCTTGATTTCTATAATGAAATGATTAAACTTATGTAGGTGAAAGTTATCTATTTTTTTTTACATTTAAAGGGTCGTTTTTTATGAATATATTTCGTACAATTTCTCATGTTTTAGTGGTTGCTGTGATAGTATTTGCTGGCCATGCAGTTGCTAGTGAAAACGGTAATAATTGGGGTTCTAAGATTAAAGATATGGGAAAAGGAGCATGTAAAGGGGCTGGCAAGACTCTAAATAACCATAAGTTTCAATTTATTGCACAACAATACATGGATCAACTAGTACCTGATAAAAAGAATTATTTTAAAAGAGCTACCATAAGAGCAGGAGCTAAGTTTGCAGATTTACAATTAAAGAGATATGAAGTAATTAATAGTAATAAAGACACCGTAGTTCCACTGTCACATGTCAGCACAAAGGATGCGATTGATCTTGGAATTTCATTTGGTCTTGATCTTGCAATGTGTGAAATTGGCGATAGGCTGAATGAAGGAGGATATAACCTTGATTATGTTGCAGAAAAATGTGATCGACTACCAGATGGAAAAATAAAAAATATTGTTAATCCTGCAGTAAGATTTGTTGCAGAAAAGGCTACAGAACCTGAAGTGCTAACGGCTGCTGCTATGTATGTATTACATAACTATATTATTCCTAATTTTACCGAAAAATAATATAATTGTTTTTGTTATAAAAGAATAGTAGGAGGGGTTTTTTAAAGCCCCTCTTTTTTTGTTGCTCTATTTTTGTGCGATTATTTGCTGTAAGTCTATTTTCACACGTTCCATTACGTTTTGCCAATCAAATGGGTAGTGCTGTTTAAAAATGCGAACGGTTGGATACCAGTATGAATCGGTACGATGGCAAATCCAGCGCCAATCTGCAGTTGCATAGGGGTGAAGCAGCCATACATTCGCACCTAAAGCGCCGGCAAGGTGTACAATTGCTGTATCAACGGTAATAATAAGATCAAGATTTTTAATAATAGCAGCAGTATCCATGAATGAACCTGCCTGCTCATCAAGATTATCAAAAACATGCAGCGCAAAGTTTGGTGATAGTGTTGTGAGTTGTTCAATTCCATCATATTTTTGTAAACTATAAAAACTTATGCCATCAATTACGGCTAGTTGTTCAAAACGTTCAAGTGGACATCCACGGCGGGCGATAGGCAGTCGTGAGACATCATTGTGTACATTGGCTTGCCAGCAAATACCTACTTTAAAGTTTGTGTCAGCTGCAAGTTGTTGTTTCCAGTAGGTGACTAATGCTGGATCAGCAAAAATGTAAGGAATAGCGTTTGGTACGGTGGTATTAGTATCAGAAAAAATTGCAGGAAGGCTCATCATAGTTGCATCTGCATCATACGTTGGCAATGCTGTAGTGTGAGGAATTAATTGATCAATGTATGTGCAGCGGGAAAGAAGTGGAATGAGTTGCTTTTGACATGCAACAATAACGTCGGCACCCATTTTTTTGAGACGCTGCGCATAACGTACAAAAAGAAGCGTGTCGCCAAGGTCTCCTTCAGGTCGCAATAAAATTTTTTTGTGTGCTATCGTATTGTTCTGCAATAGTGATCGTAATGTATACCCATTTTTTCCGCTTTGTATAAGATATCGTTCGTGCTGTTTCCAGCCGAGTTCAAAATTGCCTTGCGTTATATAAGCAAAACCAAGAGCAAGCTGCGCTGGTTCATAATCAGGGTTTGTCTGAATTATTTCTTTGTACAATATGGTTGCAGTATCTAAGTCACCCATTGTTTTATACGTAAATGCCTTGTTGTAGAGAGCGGGTAATGCTAGAGGGTGTATTTGTATAACACGGTCGAATGATTCAATTGCATCTTGACCTTGTCCAAGGGCAAGGTAGCAACAGCCAAGATTAAATAGTGCTGATACATCATACGGATTGTCGCGTGCGATCTGTTTGTAGCATGCAATAGCTTGCGCAAACAGCTCGTTTTTTTGATGATAGAGAGCAGTTTCAATTGTTGGTATTGCGTGCGTTATTAATGGGAATAATGTTAAAATTAGTATTATTTTTTTATGCATGATTAATTCCTTCAATATGTATTTTGAGTTCTTGAGTAATTTCTGCAATCAATGTTTTCCAATCTCCTGGCGTTGGTTGTTTAAAAAGACGGGTAACTCCTGGATACCATGGAGAATCAGCGCGGTTAATCATCCAGCGCCAATCGGCTGGATTAGGAAGCATAATCCAGGTAAGAACACCAAGCCCACTTGCAAGATGAGAAATTGATGTATCAACGGTGATAACAAGATCAAGATTTTTAATTACCGCAGCTGTATCCATAAAACGACCATTGCTTTGATCAAAGTCACCATCAAATGTAATAATGTTCATGGTTGATGGTAGATCTTGCAGTTGATCTGTCCCGGTTGTCTTTTGCAAACTATAAAGGGTGATGCCAGGAATTTTGCTGAGTGGTTCAAATTCCTTTGGGTGAATTGATTTTTGCGCTACGGTTGCGCGTAATAATGGGGTTGCATAATTATCATTACCTTGCCAGCAGATACCAATTTTAAAATTTTTATCGGTGGCTAATTTTTGTTGCCATTGTTCAGTTAGATTTTCATCGGCATAAAGATAAGGAATATCACAAGGAATGGTATCAAGATCTGTTTTGAGTGTATAGGGTAACGACATAATGGGCGAATGAACATCAAAGTGTGGTGGAGTTTCATTGAGCGAAATAACCATATCTATATATTTACAATGTTTTATGAGATCGACAAGAGGTTTTTGCACAGCCGCAATAACGATGCCATTTTTTTCCTTTACCAGTTTTGCATAGCGAATAAATTGAAATGTATCTCCAAGACCTTGTTCTGCGTGAAGTAAAATTGTTTTTCCTTGTAAATCAGATCCATCCCAGCGTGGTTGTTTATACGTACGTAGTGATCCTTGATCAGGGCGATTGTAGCGCCACTCATAGCCATGCCATCCTTTTTCAAAGTCTCCCATTACCAGGTAAGCAAGGCCACGACTGAAAAGCGTTTCTGCATGATTGGGGTTGATTTCAAGAGTTTTATTATAATAATAAAGCGCTTGATCTAGTTGGCCGATTTTTTTGAATGTGAATGCAATATTATATAAAATTGATGGGTTGTTTGGTATTTGGCGATTAAGTTCTTGGTAAAGTGTAAGTGCTTCATCAAGTCTGTTGACTAAATTGTATACATTCCCTAGTTCAAATCTTAAATTAATATGATGAGGTTCAATCTGAAGTCCTTCAGTAATTATTTTTATTGACTCATCAAAATAATGTTTATCATTGCAGACGCGCGCAAGTAGCAGCCGTGCATCTGGGTTATTTGGTTCGATGGCAAGCGCTTTTTTTAAAGGTTTAATCGCATCATTTGCTTGCTTAACATCAATCATGATTTTTGCAATTTGGACATATGCACGATAATGATCGTTTTTGTGAGATATGGTTTTTTTGTATGCATACAGCGCTTCAGAATATTTTTTTATATGATAAAGCGCTTGGCCGAGATTAAAAAAAAGTTGTGCGCACGTTGGATTTAAAGCGAGTGCTTGTTTATAAAATGCTATTGCCTCTTCATACTGTTCTGTAGTGAAAAGTTCATTCGCGTGTTTGCAGAGCTCGGTAAAAGATTGGTAATTAACAGGGTGGTGAGAATTCTGTTCAATAAAGTCAGGTGAGGTTGCATAGCTTGTTGGCGCATTGCATAAAGATGTTATAACTATTGTAAATATTAATTGACGCAATAGCTTCATAGACAGGTCCTTTCTTGTGTTTGTATGTTTCAGTTGTTATACACAAGAAAGGAATAATAATCAATGTAAATTAATGAGGCATCCAACCTTTGATGTAGTGTATAAGTGGAGCAATACCTTTTTTTGAAAGTGATGAAACAATAACATGTGGTTCATATCGTTCTAGAGCACCAATTAATAATGTAGTATCGATTTTGTCGGCTTTATTAAATACATATAACATGGGTGTTTCAACTTTTAAATCTGTTAAAATATCATGAACAATACGAATATGATTTTCCCATCCAGAATCAGAAATGTCGATGACATGTAATAGTAAATCGGCGTGATGCAATTCGGATAATGTAGATTTAAATGCGTCTATTAATCGTGGAGGAAGTTGCTGAATAAATCCCACCGTATCAGAAATAGTACCTTTTTTATTGCCGTCGATAAAAAGTGAGCGAGTTGTGGTATCAAGTGTTGCAAATAATTTATCTTCAGCGAGTACATTGCTATTGGTGAGTATGTTAAGTATGGTTGATTTTCCTGCATTGGTGTATCCAATAAGACAAAGGTTAGGTTCACCACTGCTGAGACGTTGTTTGCGTTGTGTTTCACGTGCGCTGTGCATTTTATTTAAATGCCTTTTAAGTTGCAAGATACTGTCTTCGATGTGACGAGTTTCTTTTTCTTTTGCAGTTTCGCCAAAACCACCTCTAACGCCAATTGCACCGGATTGCTGACCAAAATGAATACCTTTACCAGATAGTCGTGATTTTTTATGTTGTAGTTGCGCAATAGCAACTTGCATTTTTCCTTCAGCAGTATGAGCAGATTTTTCAAAAATTTCTAGAATAAGCTCAGTTCTATCAAAAATATTACAATCTAAAAGTTCGCTTAAATTGCCTGCTTGGCGGGATGAAAGAGTTTCAGAAATAATAACTTCCTCAATTTCATGTTCGTCACAGAAAGTTTTTATTTCATCACGTTTGCCTTTGGTTAAAAAATATCCCGGATCAATTGTGCGAATTTTAATAAAAAGTTCTTCTGGATCATGCACTTCATTAGTTCGTGCTAAATTGCGAAATTCCTCAAAATACGATTCCATGTTGATGTTGTAATGGTCAGGAGTCTGTATTCCAAGTAATAATGTTTTTGGATGAGTAACGGTGGTTGTTGCTTGTTTTTTCATACATTTTTACCTTCTTGCCATGGCACGGATCTATCGTATTATTCTTTATAATTATAGCATAAATGATTTTAATGTGTATAGTGCGCAAAGTTGACTATGCGCGATTGTTAGGTATACGGAGAGAAAACTAAAAAAATTATTTTTTTTGCAAGGATAAACATTAAGATTTTAAGGTTTTAAATTTTTTTTTCAAGGCGATGGATTCGTCGTAAATCGCTGGGGTGAGATGATCTCATATGAAAGACAATATCCATAACAAGCGGTTTGGCAAAGCAATTTTTAGGCAATATCTTCATGGCAAAAAGTTGTGGTTTTGTAAATTGGTCGTCTTTATGAGATAAAATAATATCATGTAATGATGCACGTTCTTTTATAATGTTTATACATTCTAGATACGCTTCATGACGTTTTTTAGAATCATTTATGTGAGCTTGTAACACTTTTTTTTGAGAAGGTATGCCATCATCAGCTTTTAATTCCTCATATTTTGCGTAAAAATTCATGTTCATTATGTTATAAATTGTAAAGAAGGTTACTCCTCCGCGCGCCATTTTTAAGGTGTTTTTTAAAGCAAAATGTTGTTTAAAAGTCGGGAATAATTTGTGCGTAAAGCGCGTTAACAAAGCGGAAGTTGTAATGCCACCGACAGTTCCAATGCTTGCTTCATACATAGGGACATATTTATTGCTACTTCGTATGTTGTGGGCTATCTCATGGTATAATATGGATTTGTGTCTATTGAGCTGTTCTTCTTCTTCAGATGTTAAGGTTGTTTTGGCTAGTAAAAGTTCTAAATCAGTAGCTTCTTTATTGGGAATAAAAATAATATGTTTATTTGTGTCAGTATTGTAACTGTATGCTTTATCATTAAGAATGACTTTTACATCGTTGATTTCTTTTTCCTTTGCAATATGTGTAACGAAGTTTATTATTGATTCAGGTGCGTTTGATTGAACATTTTTGAGATTTTTTGCGCGTAGATCAGCAGGATTTAATAATGTTGCATTTGCTAATGGACTAAATGTGAACAATAATTCTATTGATGAACATGCAGCGGCTATCGCTCCTTTTGTAATTGCTCTCATAATATTGTGCATGCAAAAAGAGTTGCTTACTTGTGTTGCAAAGGCTAATGTGATTAATAAGTAGATAGTGCGTATTATTTTCATAATTGTACTCCAAATTGCTTTTTACTGTTAGGTGTGCTTATTATTAATAATAATTCAATTTGAAAAAATGTCAATAAATTAATATAGTTATATAGTCGGCAAAAAATATTGATATATTAGTATTGGTTTTACGTTTTTTTAGAAAAAGTTTGATATTTATGATAGGATAACATAACAAAATAAAATAAATTATTTTTTATCTTTTTCAAAAAGGATTTTTGATATGTTTGATTTTCTTTCACAGAAATTTTCATCACTTTTTTCTGACCTTGAAATTACCAAAAAATTGACGGAACAAAATATTAAAGATGCTCTTGAAACTGTCGAGCAAGCGTTACTTGAAGCAGATGTTCCTTATGGTGTTGTGCAAACATTTATTATATCAGTAAAAAATGATGTAATTGGACAAAATGTGGTTGGGACGTTAAAGCCGGCAGAACAATTAATGACGATTGTTCACAATAAAATTGTTGAATTTCTTGGTGGTGATGATAGCGCGTCTTCATTTTCTCGTCCATCAACAGTCATGGTAATGGGTTTGCAAGGTTCAGGTAAAACAACAACGATTGGTAAATTAGCGCATAAGATTAAGCAGGATGCCTTAAAACTTGGAATGGTAAAAAAAATCTTGGTTGGATCAATAGATTTTTACCGTCCAGCAGCGATCGACCAGCTTGAAGTTTTGGCCCGCCAAGCAGACGTTTCTTTTTATAGAACTAATAGTAATGATCCAGTTGCAGCAGCAAAAGAAATTTTTTCTTTTGGTAGCAATAATGGTTTTGACGTTATTTTATTGGATACAGCAGGTCGTTTGCATATTGATAATAGTATGCTGCAGGAATTACAAGAAGTTGATGCATTAGTGCGACCAGCATATAAAATGTTGGTTTTAGATGCAATGACTGGGCAAGAGTCGCTTGCTATTGCAAAAGCTTTTGATGACATAATAGGGTTTCATGGAGCTACATTGACTAAAATGGACAGTGATACGCGTGGTGGAGCAGCTTTTGCGTTTAGATTTATATTAAAAAAGCCCATTGTTTTTGTTGGTGAGGGTGAAAAAGTCACTGATCTGAATTTCTTTTATCCTGATCGTGCCGCAGAGAGGATGTTAGGTAAAGGTGATATTCGCACACTTTTAGAGCGTGCAGAAGAAAAAATTTCTGCTACTGAACAAAAAAGAGCAGAAAAATCATTACAGGATGGATCGTTTTCATTGCAAGACTTTGCCGATCAAATGGAGTTGATGAATCGTTTAGGTTCTTTTTCCCAATTATTGCAATATATTCCTGGTATGGGTGTTAAAGTTTCTCCTGAAATGGTGCAAAAAGGAGAAGTTGAATTAAAAAAATTTCGTGCAATCATTTCTTCGATGACATTAAAAGAACGTCTTAATCAAGGTATTATTGATTATTCACGGATGCAACGTGTTGCTAGAGGAGCCGGAGTAACGGTATCAGATGTAGCAAATCTTTTGAAACGCTTTGAAGAAATGAAGCAATATGTTAAGCTATGAAATAAGTTTAAGTCTTTATAGGGCTTAATTAATCTGATAATGTATATATGTTTTGTTTTTTTATTAAGGATTTCTTTCTATGGCAGTTAAAATTCGTTTGTCCCGAATCGGAACAACAAATAGACCATTTTATCGAATTATAGCAACTGATGCACGTAACAAAAGGGATGGGGCGATGCTTGCAAATGTTGGAACATATGATCCTGTGGAAGGTATTGTTGTTCAGTTTCATGAAGATATTTATCAAGCATGGTTATCAAAGGGTGCAATCGCGACTGATTCAGCAAAAAAAATCTATCGTTTGTATAAAAAATCTGGCTTATCACCAATAATTGAAGCAACAGCTGTAAAAACAGTTATAAAGAAAACTGTTGAAGAAGCGGTATAAGGCATAGGTATGATAAGAGAATTGGTAATTTTTGTAGTGCAACAATTAGTTTTGTATCCACAAGATGTTATTGTTACATTTACTGAAAAAGAGGATATTGATCTTCTTGAAATTAGAGTAGCTTCAGAAGATCGAGGCCGTGTTATTGGAAAGGAAGGCCATACAATTAAATCTATACGAGCTTTGATTGATGCTGCCATGCCTAATCATAAAAAAAAAATTATGCTTGAGCTTTCTCGGTAAACTATTATTAATGCAATGAATATATCAATTCTTACTGTTTTTGATCAGCTATATGCGCCATTTGTGCATACAAGTTTAGTTGGGCGCGCACAAGAAAAAGAGATTGTACATATACATGTGCAATCATTTTTTTCGTATGTAGAACCGAAAGAGCGGATTGATGCACCTACATTTGGTCCTGGAGCTGGAATGTTAATTCGTCCTACGGTTGTTCAAAAGGCAATCGAGGATAAAGAGGCGCGGTATGGTAAAGCATTTAAAATTTTCTTTTCCCCTCGTGGTGAAAAGATTGATCAACGTATGTTTGAACATATTGCTGCTCAAGGACAAAAATGTGGTCATATAATGATTATACCTGCACGTTATGAAGGAATGGATGCGCGGGTAGAAGAAGAGTATGCAGATTTGGTTCTTTCTGTAGGGGATTTTGTTATTATGGGTGGCGATGTCCCTGCAATGCTTCTTCTAGAAGGTGTGTTGCGTTTAATACCAGGTGTAGTTGGAAAAGAAGAATCAGTGCGTCGAGAATCATTTAATGGCCCATTTGTTGACTTTCCTTCGTATACCGAGCCAGTTGAGTGGAAGGATAAGCGTGTTCCTGATGTGATTCGTTCTGGAAATCACGGAGCTATTGAAGAATGGCGTAATGATCATGCAGTGCAAAAAACAGTTAGGGATCATTTTGCGTGGTTGCGTTCTCAGAAGCTTACGCTAGGGGATAGGCAGCTTGCTTATTGTTATATTCCACATCATTATGTAGCATTGATGCATAGTGATGTGCTTATTGGAGATGAAAGAAAGCCTGGCGTAACATCGGTAACATCAATTGATATTCATGATATTGCGCGTTCGTCAAAAACATATGGTGTTAAGGAATTTTTTATTGTAACACCATTGCTTGATCAACAAAAAATTGTGAATACAATGCTTGATTTTTGGAAAAAAGGGATTGGTTTTGAATATAATAGATGTCGCTATGACGCCATCCAGCTTGTGCAGATTGGTGGATCATTTGATGAGATTGTTAAGAATATAGAAGAGAAAGAAGGCAAAAAACCGCTTATTGTTGCAACATCAGCACAGGTAACAGGGTTACAACAAGTTATTTCTTTTGGTGATCAAAAAAAAGTATGGCAAGCTGATAGGCCAATTTTAATTCTTTTTGGCACAGGACAAGGACTTTCATCAGCAATAATTGAGCGCAGTGATTATGTTTTATTGCCGATTGATGGATTTTCTGATTTTAATCATTTGTCCGTTAGATCAGCTGTAGCTATTATTCTTGATAGATGGTTAGGTATTAATCAGCAACGAATTTGAGAAAGGTTGCTGTAATACCATTTTTACGTTATATTTAAAAATATTTATATAAACAGGTTGAAGAGGAATCTCGCATGAAAGCAACATTTTATACAAAAGAAACAATTCGCAGTATTGGTATGCAAAATCGTGAATATCCAGCATTTGGTATTGGTGATATGGTCGTTGTATCTCAAAGTATCAAAGAAGCAGGAAAAGAACGTTTACAAGCATTTCAGGGCAATGTAATTGCTATGCATAAAAAAGGTATATCGAGTACTTTTATCGTACGTAAAATAGCAGATAATTCAATTGCTGTAGAGCGTATTTTTCCTTTCTTTTCTCCACTTATTAAAGAAATAAAAGTACTTAGCAAGGGGGATGTACGTCGTGCTAAATTATACTATCTTCGTAAAAGAATTGGTAAAGCTGCGCACGTCAAACAACTTGTTGAAACAAAAATTTCAATTGCTAAGCGTAAAGCGACACTTGCTTCTGAATAATTATGAATTCCAAAACAGAGGATGTGGTTAGAGCGAAATTTTTTATAGTAATGTTTTGTTTATTATTGTTACCTTCTTGTACAAAACGTTATAAATGTCATCAACCAATTACTCATGATGTGGTGATTGATAATTGCTATAGTAAAAATCTTGCTATCGTTGTTCAACAGGAAGCAATGCTTGTTGATATTTCAATCCCTTTTTACAATGAACGTATTATACCGGTGTCTTGTGACATTTCCGAATCTGATACATTAGTGTTTGGTTATAGAAGTCCCCTTTCTTGTACTCAAGCTATTGATTTTTTTAATAATCAGATGGAGCGATCAGGTTGGAAGCATCTGGTTTCTTTTAATGGCGTAGAAACAATTATGCAGTTTGCAAGTCCTAATCGATATTGCACTATTGTTATTAAAAATTCTACGTTACCACTTAATTCAGATATTTTTATCTATATAAAAAGAGCAAGCATACATGCTTGCTCTTAAGTAGGTGGTTTGGGATGAGTGATTTTTTATTCCTGCGGTAATGGTTGCCGTGGGAATTGTTGTTCTTGTAACTGTTGTCGTAATGCTGCATTTTCCTTTGCGAGATTTTCATTTTCCCGCTTTATTGAACTGTATCTAGGATGTCTATATCTATTTCGATATCTATTGTCGTAATAATAATCATCATCATATCGACGATGTCTATTATGTGCTGCAGTAGATAGAAGACCTACACCAGCTCCTACGCCCGCTCCGATGGCGGCTCCTCTTCCTCCTCCAGCAACGCCACCGATAAAAGCGCCAGTTGCGGTAGATCCTAGGACTCTTCCTCCATCATCATCATAGTAAAACGAATGAATAGGAAGGTTGGTAAGTGCTATGCAGGTGAAGATAAATAACGTTATTTTTTGTATGTTTTTCATAGTTTATCCCATTTTTTCTCATTAATTGATTTCAATAAGGCCTGGCTTATATCACCAGGCCTTATATATTCTTAATTTACGTTGGTAATTTACTGTAAATTATCTTCATTGCTACGGTCATAAGGATCGTAGGTGTTTTCATCATCTGCGTAATCGTCTCGGTATTTTTTTGGTTGTACGCCACGACGATTCTGTCGCATTTCTTCACGTTCTTGTTGTTCTTCCGCTTTACGTCTGCTGTGACCACCAAGAGTGAGAATATTTGCAGCAACATCGCCCGCCCCTTCTACTGTATCTCTTACTGGTCTATATCTTCTATCACAACGACGGTACCCTGCTTCATCCGTATAACATTCTCTGTAATGCGCTGAAATAGCGGACGCAGTTGTAATCGCGATAAGCGCTATGATTAGTGTTGTATTTTTCATGATAAATCCTTTATGTAGTGATGTTTACATCTTTAATTTTTGGATTTTTATTTTTTAACTGACGTTGTGGCACCTTCATAGTAACTATTAGCATATCTTTTGGGATATTTATTTTGTTGAATATCTTTAGTTGGCATTGTTGCTCCGCCATAATAGCCACTTGCGCGATTTTTGGTATTTATTGTATTTTCATCTACTGGCAGGGTTGTATCATATTCTTCATCGGGCGTTGTTCCTTGGTATGTTTTATTGCCACCCATTTGTGTATTCGGGACGTATTTCCCTGTTTTTTGATCCCAATAGCCGGCAGATATAGCTGAGGTTGCAGCGATAGTGATAAGCATAAGAATGATTTTTGTGTTTTTCATGAGAATCTCCTTTTTTGCTTTTTTGTATTTTGACAAAAAGCTTATAGTTAAATATTTGTTTATTCTCTATAATATTACAAATAGAAACAGGAAAAAGGCAATGGTTTAGCATGTTTTTTAGCTAAAATAAAGTGAAATGATTGATTTGATGATTTTATTGGACGGTGAGTTCGTGCCCAATTATATGAACTTTTCCTGCTCCAAGAAACAAAACAAGGTCATTTTGTGTAACGGAATCCTTTATTACTGCTTTGATTTGATTAAAATTGTCTTCAAAGGGGACATAGAGAATAGAAAATGAAGGACTCAGTGATTGTAGCTCTTCGGCAAATAGTTTGCTACTTATGTTGTTAATTGGTTGCTCTCCTGCAGAATAAATATCGGTAATTATTAATGTATCAATATTGCTTGCGATAAAGATAGCGAGAAAATCTGACCACAATTTTTGTGTGCGGGTATAGCGATGTGGTTGAAATACAACAATAAGTTTATTTTTTGTGCGTTTGCGTGCAATGATGAGGGTTAATTCAATTTCTGTTGGATGATGACCATAGTCGTCAAAAAGTTCAGCATCTTTATAAGTTCCTAAAAATGAAAATCGTCTTTCAACACCACTAAAAGATGCTAAACCTTTTTTTATTATAGTAGAATCGATGGCTAGTTCTTGTGCAAGCGCAATCGCTGCCAAAGCATTATAAACGTTATGAATACCAGGAATTGGTAAGATGATATTATCAATAAGGAGTGAGTTGTTCTGTGTATATACGCTAAATGATGAATGATCTGGTGCTAATGTAATAGTACGTGCAGAAAAATCTGCTGGATGATCTATACCATATGATAGTGTTTGAACGTTGTGAATTGGTAATAATGACCGAATGTTTTTATCATCGATACAAATGATTGCTTTACCATTGTAGGAAATATTGTTGATAAATTGTTGAAAGCTGCTTTTGATATCGTCTAAATCGGTGTATGTTTCGAGGTGTTCTAAATCAATATTGGTAATTATTGCAACTGTTGGGTGAAGTTCTAGAAATGATCGATCGCTTTCATCAGCTTCTGCTACTAACAAATTTCCATTACCTTTACGAGCATTAGAAGAAATATTTTTAAGTTGTCCACCAATAATTACTGTAGGATCACGTTGTGCTTCAATCAATAGATGAGAAATGAGAGATGAGGTAGTTGTTTTGCCATGCGACCCACTAATTGCAATGCTGTATTTAGTTTGCATAAGTTCTGAAAGCATATTTGCTCGGGAGATTGTTGGAATATTACGTGCTTTTGCTTGTTTTATTTCGGCCATTATTGTTGGTATTGTTGTAGCGTACATTGGTATATAGACAAGAATATCAATTGTTTGATCATCACATTGAGGTGAATTATTGTCGTGATATATTGAGCATCCTAATTTTTGTAGCTTTTTGACAGTATCTTGGGTTATGTCAGGATCACATCCAGAAATTGTATATCCTTCTTGTTGTAAAATGGTTGCAATTCCGCTCATGCCAATGCCACCAATGCCTACAAAATGAAAATGTTTTTTTTTCGTGTACATAAAAAAATAGTAATCCAATAGAGTAGGTTTAAGATAATGCATAGTAGTATGATACTGCATTTTTACGTAAGTAACAATTGTAAAAATAGATTCGTAAAGTTTTCTAATTGTGTAAAACAATAAATACGTTATGATATTTATGAATTTTGTTTTTTTGAAATAATGCAATATAGGTTTGATTGGTATGAAAAAATATATAATTATGGTGTTTTTATTAACGCTTCAGAATATTAATGGGATGAGAAAAGAAATAACACCATTTGTTTTTTCATTTGATGAAGAAAAATTATTAACACCATTAATTAGTCAGAATGTATCTTTTGAGACAATAGAATCAATTTTATCGAAAGATAATCATGATAAGGCTTTGCGGCTTGCAAAGCTTTTTTATAAATATCCGGATGGGTTTAAAAGTAAGGATTATGATAAAGAAAGAATAGATAATGAAATTAAGTGTTTTATTTCGGCTTGTTCATTGCAAAATTTGCCGGTTAAGACATATCTAAAAAGATTAAAAGATATTGAAGCAAGAGAATTTTTTTGCTCTGTGCATGATAACATTATTATTCGTGAGATTAGAAAAGAAATTTTTACTAACCTTTTACTGCAGCATGCTCAGCAATATTATGCGATGAGTAATATGTTAAAGTTTTATGATATGAGTGGCGATTCTGTTAGATCTACGCCTTATGCGAGAAGTATTTCTGAAGATTTCTGGAAATATCTTTTTTTGTCTGAATTAGTTCCGGCGGGTTTTGATGGTTCCAGCTATTCTTTAAAACAAGATAATAATAAGTTCAATATAATTAAAAAGTGTACGATTCGAAGTGAGTATGTTTATTATAATAAAAAGACGTTTGTTGTTTTAGAGAAAGATGGTGATGATGGTAATTTATATATACATATTTATGACGAAAATACAAAAAATTTATTTGAAGATCTTACTTTTAATTTTGGGAAAGAGAAGAAAAGGGGGGTGATTAATTTTTTGAACGATTATGATACTCGAGCTAAGAGTTTTTATCAGTTATTTAATGCTTTGGTTGATAATCTTTCGAAAAAAAAGAAAAAAAATAAGGCTATGAAGTTATTTATTGAAAGTTTAGTGAGTGTGCAAGGTTATAAAAATAAGCAAGTTATTTTTTCTAGTGAATTTAAAGGTCGTTCGACAACAATTCGTATTTTACTTCCTTTAAAAGAGGTTTTGTCGGTTGTTAAATATGATGTTAAGTTTTTTAATAGTCTTGCGCAAAGTAATGATAGCACATGTTTATTGATTGAATTTATACCTGACTTATTGCAAAAATGGCAAGATTTTCCAGAGGATAAGCGTAACATACTTAAATCTATCAATATAAAAATTAAAGATAAGGGGTCAACATTTGTTGATAAGATAATTTTTCATGGTCCATTGTTTTTAAATGCGTTAATGCCTGAAATTAGACGATATATATGCGATGTAGCAGCATCGTCAACGGGTTGTAATAGTTCTCTAGTGCATATCTTGGGGATTGTAGGTGAGTTTTTCGTGAGTTATACAATAGGAACAACTATTTTTCCATGGTTAGAGGATACATTTAGTTCTCATGTTCCTTCTATGCAAGCTTGTATCTCAGCTGAAAAGGTTAAGAAAAGAGGTCATCAAACATTAATTTTTTTTATAACAACAATTATTCATATGATGACATCATCACTACAAAATAAGTTTTTAACATTTCAATTGGTGCCTATTAAAATTTTTGCAATGTTGATGTATGTTGGAAGAGTATATATATATAATGCAACATACCCATTGGTTGATATGTGGAACTTAAGAAATGAACAATATTTTGCTTCTGATTTAAAGATATCGTAATAGTTTTTAGAGCATTTCTCGCAGCTTACGCAATTTATCCTTTAAATCGATAATTTGTTGAGAAAGATATTCAATTTTTTCATTTTCAGGTGATGATTTCGTCATTGTTTTAGTTGTTTCATCGATAGTTGTTTTTTGTGATGCAATGATTGATTCGCCTTTGTTAGAGAATTTTTCTTTTAATTTCTTTTTTGCACCAATAATAGTAAACCCTTCTACATAAAGAAGTTGTTTGATTGATTGAAATTTTTTGAGATCATTTTCATCGTAAAAACGTTGACTACCTTGAGAACGTTGTGTTTTTATATTAAATTCTTTTTCCCAAAATCGTACAACAAATCGCTCAAGTTCAAGTTTATTCGCCAGTTCGCCGATTCGGAATTTTCTTTTTTGCATTTTCATAATATTTGTTCCTTTTTTAAATTTTAATTTTTATGGCGTTGAATGCATGAGGGTGCTAGGTGAAAAATTATTTTTATGGTATCATCATAATACTGAATTAGTCAATTCCAAGTTATATTGGTTCTGATATTTAATATCATAGTGATTGGTTATTAATGATTTTTTCAATTTTATTATATGGGGCGCGTGTATGAATATTAAGGAATTGGTTATACCAATTAGTTTTGCTTTTTTGAGCGTGTTTGCATTGAATTATTTTTTTTCTGGTAATACAAGTAAAGATGCTGTTGAATCAAGTTTTGTAGTTCCAAGAGAAAAAAAGGCATACAAACCTTTGAATGTAGAAGTTGATTTTTATGATCAAAAACGTGTTGAGCCATCGCAAGTAACAATTTGTGACACAGAATGGGCAAACTTACTATTTTCAACTGATGGAGCATCGCTAGAAAGTATTGATTTCAAAAGAGAGCTCAATGGCCAACAAACAACTATACGTACGATTTTTCCCGTAATTGATACAGAACGTTCGGAAAAATGTTTTTTGGTTGCGTTAGATAATGCAACTCCATTTTATTATACACTAGTGTCATCAGAGAATAATGAAAATGCATATGAATTAATTTATGTTGCAGGGAATGATGAATGTGTAATACAGAAAAGATTTGTTATTGATAAGCATAAACCAAAAATTGATTTATCACTCGAAGTTGCTCCAAAAAATGAAAATTATAATGCGATAGAATCGCGTATTTTTTTTCCAGCACCATTTGTGCCAGATCTTAAAGAAATTGATATTATTTCATCAATTTTAATTGATCAAGCTGATACCTTTGCAAAGACTAATGTTAATTCTCTTGATATTCATCGAGGCTGGTTTACGCCAACAATGTTCGGTATTGATAATCGATATTTTATTCATGCATTAATTCAAGATTCAAATCACTTTGCGCAGCGAGCCTATTATAAATTAGAAGAAAGAACCCGTTTGTTTTCAGTACTTGAAGGACCGGTAGTAACTGAAAAAACATCTTGGACATTATCATTCTATTTTGGACCTAAAGAGCTTAATGCACTTGCGGCGGTTGATGCCCGTTTAGAAAAAACGTTAGATTATTCTGGTATACTTTCATTTCTTGCCAAGCTGATGTTATATTTATTGAATTGGTTATATAAATATTTACATAATTATGGGTTGGCTATTATAGCATTGACCTTTCTTATTCAACTTTTACTGCTCCCTGTTTCGTTACGTAACAATGAAGAAAAATGGAAAAAACAGCAAATGGAATATCAGCGACAGTTAGCGTATATTGAGCAGCGATTTAAAGATAAGCCAGAGCAGTTACTTGCTGAGCGTACTGAATTAATTCGTAAAAATGGATTGCCAGGATTTGGATGTTTATTGCCATTATTGCTACAATTACCAATCTTTTTTGCTTTAAGTCGCGTACTTTCTAGTTCATTTGAGCTGTATCAAGCACCAATGTTATGGATTCCTGATCTTTCATCTAAAGATCCTTTATATATTTTACCTGTTTTAGTTACTATTACTATGCTTATGCAAGATATCAACGGTGATTCTCAACAAAAGATGAGTAAGATAGTAATGGCTTTTGTATTTGGAGCTGTTACATCAAGTTTTTCAGCAGGATTAACATTATATATTTGTTTAGGTAGATTGTTTAGTTTTGTTCAGGCGAAATTAATGAGATATTTTAAATTGGTGTAATTATGATAGAAGATTTACCGACACTTATTCATTTACTTAAAATATTACAGCAGGTTCCTTACCTTGCTTCGAAGAATTTGTATCGTGTTGCAGCACATTTTTTAGAAATGACACCTGAGCAAGTAGTGCAATTTTGTGCAGCACTAGAAGTTGCAAAGCAACAGCTTAAGAAGTGTGATACTTGTTTCTATTGGCAAGAGGTATCAGCCGGTTGTGTTTTTTGTTCTTCATTAAAGCGTGATCAATCAATTATTTGTGTTGTTGAAACATGGCAAGAAATAGTTGCTATAGAAAAAACACGAGGATATTTGGGTGTTTATCATGTATTGGGCGGTTCAATTTCTCCTCTTGAAGGTATTAGTGTTGAAGATTTAACTATTGATTCATTAATTGCACGTATTGAAAATGGTGCGATAAAAGAGCTTATTCTGGCAACTAATCAAACTCCTGAAGGAGAAGCAACTGCAACATATATTGCGCGTAAATTAAAAGAGAAAGATATTATTATTTCTTGTTTGGCACGTGGATTGCCGGTAGGATCATCGTTGGAAGGCATGGATCGCTTGACAGTGTTTAAAGCATTATCAGAGCGCCGTTTATTTTAAAAATTAATTTTTTATTAAAGGTATTTGATTATGATATCAGATTTTTTTGGTGGTTTAGCACCACGTGCAGATGAAAATAATCTCCATGCATTGCGACGTAAAGAACTTGCTGAATCAATAGCATTACAATTTTCAGAGGCTTCAAATGGTATTATTTTGTTGTTTGCAGCATTTGAGCATGGGGCTGAACGTTTTAGGCAAGATAAAACTTTTTATTATTATACAAACATAGATGAGCCAGGTGTTGCATTAGTAATTGATTATGATAAAAAATCAACACTGTATATACCTAATTGTTTCGAAAAGCGTGCTCAATGGATGATGTTGTCTGCGGGACTTATTAATCGTGATGCAAAAGCTTTGCGTGTTGATGCAGTTGAGTTGCTGGGTGAGGAATGCCAAGGATATGAATTAAATCCTTATTTTTCTGCTCATGAATATATTCATTTGATTACTTTAATTAAAAGCGTTATTGCGCGTAATGGGTCAATTTTTACTACAGTTCCTCAGAATGGTCATGAATATCTTCATACGCGTTTTACGCTTGATCATTTGGAAAAATTTATTCCTGGATTACACAAATCACTCGTTGATATTTCAGCAATCGTAGCCAATAGTAGGCGCCGTAAAGATGTTAGTGAAGTTGAGCATATTTATCGTGCAGTAGAAATCACTGAATTGGCACATGAAGGAGCAGTTGACATGCTTAAACATGGAGTGCAAGAAAGTGAGGTTCAGGCAGCGTTGGAATATATGATGATATCATCGCATGCTCGACCAGCATTCCCGAGCATTGTTGCAAGTGGAAAAAATGGAACTATTTTGCATTATAATACAAACAACGGAATGCTTAAAAATGGAGATTTGGTTCTTATCGATATTGGTGCTGAATTTAACAATTATTGTGCAGATTTAACGCGAACATATCCTGTTTCAGGAATATTTACTAAGCGACAAAAAGAGTTATATACTATTGTACTTGAAACGCAAGCATATATTGCATCATGTGCAAAACCTGGAGTATGGCTTAAAAATAAAGATAATGTTGAAAAGTCGCTGCATCATTTGGCAGTAAAGTTTTTAACGCAGTGTGGGTATGATAAATATTTTCCTCATGATATCGGACACTTTCTTGGTCTTGATGTGCATGATGTTGGGGATTATACTATGCCGCTGCAAGAGGGTGATGTTATTACGATTGAGCCAGGAATTTATATTCCGGAAGAATCTATTGGTATTCGTATTGAAGATAATTATTGGATTACTAAAGATGGAGCTTTGTGTTTAAGTGAAAATTTGCCTAAAGAGATAGCTGATATTGAATCGATTGTGCAAAATGCATTGAATGGTATCAGTAATGATGAGACTGATGAAGATGATTTTGACGATGATGAAGATGATGAGGATATTTTTAGTTAATTGAGCAGTGGAAAAAACTGTATATAAAATGTATGAGAAGCTAATAGTGGCTACTGATGAATTTCATATACAGTTTTTCTTTGTGACATGATACGTAAGTCCTGTTAATAGTAATTTTATTAGGATGTTTTTATGGATGCTACGTGCATTTCTTTATTGCCACCTATTGTAGTGATAGTTGTTATTTTTTTTACTCATCGGTTGAATATTTCTTTGATGCTGGGCATTGCTTCAGCGGCATTGCTTGCTGCGAATGGCTCCTTTTTAATGGCGTTATGCATGCTTAAAGAGCGCATTATTGAACATTTTTCAGATATGGGTAACATATATTTATATATATCTCTTATTTCGATTAGTTCGCTTATTTCATTATTAACGATAAGTGGCAGTGCTATAGCATGTGCACGTATTATCGGCAGCCGAATGCGTACAAAGCGAGGTGTAGAAACTTCATCTATAGTATTATCTTTTTTGTTGAGTATAGACGATTATTTGAGTATTTTGACTGCTGGTTTTGTTATGCGTTCATTAACGGATCGATTTGCTGTTTCACGTACTAAGTTAGCATACATAATTCATTCATTAGCAGGTCCGTTAGTGATAATAATGCCAATTTCAACATGGGCGGCTACGGTGTTGGCTCAGCTAGAAAATGCAGGAATCTCGACGCAGACGACAGCAAAAATTATGGCAGATCCATTTTATGTTTATTTATGTACTATTCCATTTATGTTTTATTCTTTAATTACCATTTTTTCAGTTATATTTGTTGTACGCAAGAGAGTTGCTTATGGTCCTATATATAAAGATGAACAGAGTGCTGTGTTAATGCATGATGTATATGCTAATGAGAATCTGAGTAATAATAACGAGGAATATTCTCTTTTTGATTTATTACTTCCTATCGCCGTTCTGATTGGAGGTGTTTTTTTTGGTATTTTGTATGCGGGGGGATTTTATTTATTTGGGGGCAGTAATTCTTTCTTTGAGGCATTTAGGTGCAATGATAAGACATTTTTTATTTTGTGTATATCAGGATTGGGCGCATTTATTATAAGTGCTCTACGATCACTTTATAAAAAAAGAATTATTATTACTCAATTGCCTAGTGTTGTGTGGAATGGAATTATTTTGATGCAGGCGCCAATCATCATGGTTATCTTTGCTGCCATTTTAGGTAGCTTTTTACGTACTGATTTACATACAGGTAGTTATATTGCACATCTTTTATTGGGTAAAGCATCTTTATTTTTTATGCCGGTAATTTTATTTGTTACATCTTTGATTATTACTTTAACAACCGGTTCTGCGTGGGGAACGTTTTCATTATTGATTCCTATTACAACAGAGATGTTGATAGTTCTTTTACAAGTGCAAACACCAACCACATTGGATTCAGTTGCTATATTAGTGCCCACATTAGGAGCATTGCTTTCTGGTGCGGTATGTGGAGATCATATTTCGCCATTTTCCGAAACTACGGTAATGACTGGAGCTAGCTCCGGCATCAATTCATTAATACATGCGCGTACACAGTTTTATTATGCATTTCCGGTAATATGCGGCACATTGATCGCTTTTATTGTTGCAGGATATATGTGTCTTGGCAGTTTGTCATATTTGAGCTCTATAATTTCATGTGCTGTTGGTATGGGAGTAAGTTTAGTGTTATTATTGTGTGCTAATCGATTATTATAATTGACACTTTTCTATATTATTCTATCATGAAATATATATGTTAAATGTTTCTAAATAAATAAGATATGAAAAAAAATAAAATATTTGCCCTAATAATTTTTAGTGTACTCATTATGCCAGGAACCACTCGTTCCTTTCAATCATTCTCTCGGAATACAAAAATAATGACATGTCTTACTGGTATTGTTTGTTGTACAGGCCTTACTGCATGGATCATTTTTAAAAACAACTGGTATACAAAGTTTTATAATTTTTTATTTTCTACAAAAACCACATCCTCCGAAAAAGATGATAGAGCAGTAGAACAAACGAAAGAAGAAGATAAAAAGAAAGAAGAAGATAAAAAGAGAGAACAAGAAAAAGAGAAGCAAGAGAACCTGAAAAAGGACAGGTGGCTTAATTTTTATAGGGAAGAGCTAAAATTTATACCTTTACTCGAATTGCTCGGCATTGATAAAATTTATGAGAATCGATTTAAGGAGACTTCAGTAGTTTTATTTCATGCGATAAAAATAGCCGATAATGATACAACAGTGCAAGCAAATATACATGACAAAAAGCTACATGATTTGTATTGGTTAACCATACGACAACAATTCAATAACGCAATTTTTTTAAATATACAAAATGAAGGCGATCAAATTGAAACATTAAGTTTATTATCCCCATTTTCGTCAAATATTATAACATCTAGATTGTGTCTTGCTCAAAATCTAAATAATCAAAGAAATATTCTACAAAAATTAATATATGTTATTTATACAAATGAAAATTGGGATTATACTAAAAAAAAGCTTATGCAAAAAAATGTTTATTCTCCGAGAAATAATAATATTTATTCGGAAGATAATAACATATTAGATGATAAAATTACACATCTCAAGAATTTTCACTCTTATGGCACAAATAGTAAATATAAAGAGTATACTGCTTTTCAATCTCATTATAAAGAATTAATAGAAGGACTTCCTAACCATGAGCGTCAAGCTTACGACGATATAATACAATCTGTTGTTTAAAGTTTTTTATGTTTTTTTATCAATTGATCGACTATTGTTACCAATTTTTTTGCATCCTGATAGCTTCGCATAATCATTGTCTTATTATATGCAAGGCCTTCAGCAAATTTCTGTGTATATAAGTCAGATCCTTCTACAAACCCTGCTTTTTCAGCAAAATAATCATACATTTTAATAGTATCTTCAGGTTGATGATTATCGATTAAAAATTGTATGTAATCACGATATAATGTAAGAGCTTTTACTTCTTTAGTACTTAATTGTAATTTTTTATCATTAAGCATTTCAGTAAAATTGTTACACGCTAAAGCACATAAGTTATATTTCCATGCAGAATCCATATCAATTGCACAGAATGAATCAGTTTTCACGTTATAAAAAAGGTTTCCTCGGTGACGATCATGGTTACATAAAAAGGTGTCCAGTGCTACCACTTTAACCAAAGTTTCATGTTTTATCATCCACGGTAACATATCGCGTCTAAATCCAATATTTGCTTGTTTAATTTTCATTTCATAATAAGCACCTTCTTGAGCTTTAATCATTTTTCCCGGAGCAATTGTATGAATTGTTGCGGGCCAATCTGCTCGGAATTTTCCGGGAAATTCTTTCCCTGCAGGAATGATATCAACTCTATGAGCCATGCCTATTCCAAAACTTTCTGCGATATGAGCTGTCAATGCATCACGAACCACACCAAGAAGTTTATTTAAAGGTTTTTTTTGTTTAATTAAATACTTTTCTCCATCAACAGTAACAAAGCTAATATAACAAAATCGCATCTCTTTCATACTAAGTAGCTTTACCTTGCCATGCTTAATATTGACATTCTCTAATCGTGCAGAAACAAATTGTATACTTATCAATCCAATTAACACAAGTCCATGGTAACTTTTCATACTAACTCCACATAAAATATCTATCTTTTTATTGTTTTTAATCATGCAGAAAAAATATTCATTCATGCAATATTTTGCAAAAATAATCATGGTGCTTTATGCTAAAACTTATGAATAGAACAAAAAATTCTTTTATCTGCTCACAATGTAACTACACAACTATCAAATGGATAGGCTGTTGCCCAGAATGTAAACAATGGGATTGCATGGTGGAAAATATAGCTCCAATTAATACTACTACAAAAATGTATGCACATAGCAAACCTGTTTCTCTTGTATCATTACATGAAATTGATATAAAGGAACAACCACGATTATTGTCTGGTATTGAAGAATGGGATCGTGTTGTTGGGGGAGGAATTGTTCCTGGGTCTCTTATTGTTATTACTGGCGATCCTGGTATCGGTAAATCTACCTTATTACTGCAAGTTGCTTATAAAATCGCTAAAACAAAACACGTATTTTATTTTTCAACCGAAGAATCATTACAGCAGCTTAAAGGACGTGCGACAAGACTTAATACAGCTACAAGTAATCTTCTGTTTTCTGATGCTGCAGAATTGACTAGTATTATTATCACAGCTCGCGAAAATAAACCTGATTTATTGGTTATCGATTCTATACAGAATTGCTATATCAATGATGCTACTACTTTGCCAGGAAGTGTTGGCCAGTTACGGGAAGCAGCATTTCAGTTAATGCGTTTAAGTAAAGAGCATAATATTACCATTATTATTACCGGGCATATCACTAAGGAAGGTATTATTGCCGGTCCAAAAACATTAGAACATATGGTTGATGCGGTATTCTATTTACAGGGAGAAGATCGTTGGCAAACACGGATGCTACGCGCAGTTAAAAATCGATTCGGCGCAGTCAATGAGCTTGGTTTTTTTTGCATGGAACATGATGGATTAAAAGAAGTTCCTAATATTAATGCTCATCTCATTAGTGAGATATCTCACGCTCCGGGTTCAACAATTGTGAGTATTATGGAAGGATCGCGTCCTATTTTACTTGAATTACAAGCATTAACTAATGCATCAAAATTAACTATGCCACAGCGTGTTGTTTCAGGACTTGATCACAAACAAGTGGTACTTATTGCGGCAATACTGGAAAAATATCTTAAAATAAAATTAAGTATGCACGATATCTTTTTTAAAGTTAGTGGCGGGTTTAAAATTAAAGGAAATGAAAGCGATCTTGGCACAGCTTTTGCGCTATTATCAAGTTATTTTCAAGAACCATTGCCTGAAAATTCAATTGCTCTTGGTGAAATCAGTTTAACGGGCCAGATAAAACCAATTAATAATATTGGCCATCTTGTTAAAGAAGCGGAAAAATTTGGTATTACTACATTACTCATTGCACAAAATCAGACTGTTGAAAAAACATCATGCATAATTAAAAAATTTAATAATGTTTATGAGTTATTGTCATTATTTGGAAACGGAAACTGAATCCAGTATTCCCGATAATTTAGATTTCATATAAGATACCAGAGCATATCCAGCTAAACCAACCATAGCAGCACCACTAATTATTTTCTCTTTATTATCATTAATATATACTAATGATTCCATACCACTTTTAAAAAAGCTACTCAACGCTGTTACAGCCAAGCTTATTTTGCCAACTTTTAGTGCACTCGCCTGTTCTCTTACTAAGTTTAAATTAGCAAATTGCTGCTCAAAACCAACATTTCTTGATATCTGACTATGTCGCTCTGTCAATTCACGGTTTGCCGCTTGCTTAATAACTCTAAGATTATTATCTAGAGAACGCTGAATGATCACAATTTTCGTTCTTAACTTTTGTATTTCATCGCTATTTGTTAATCGATCCAATAATTTTAATGCACAACCCGCTTGGTATAACAAATTTTCAACTCCTTTTAGCCGAGCAATATTAGATGCCACCCATGCAGAATTACCTGCAGATGTACCCATAGTGTTAAGGTTTAATTCCGTTGTATATGGATTTTTAACAACATCAAGATTTTCACACAGAGCTATGTACGCTTGTAAATGCTTTAAAATACCTTTTTCCAAACGAGGATATAAGACTTTGTACGCACCAAAGCCCATACCAGTTGCTCCTGCCAACGCCCATAACCATTTATTAGATAACATCCCTTGTTGATATTTTGGTGTACCAATTTTTGTAATCATGGCATCAGCCAAAATAGACGTAGCGGCTCCCATTTTATAAGTAGCATATGCTCCAATTCCTCCCGCTGCTATATCTTGTAACGGTCCAAGCCACAAAAATTTCATTTGATTAACATAATCTTCAGTTAAATTAGATTTTTTTTTAATATCATTAACTACAGCATAGTCAGAAGGATCTTCATAAGAGGATCCATGCATCAAAGGTATATATGCCAAAGACAAAACAACCATCATACTGTTTATATACTGTTTCACTATAGCTCCAAAATTTATATATTTTTACTTTTTATATTAATTAATAATTGCATTATTTACAAATATATCATACAGCTTAAGGTAAAAACAAGATTTGCAGCGGTTGCTAATATATTCTTAATTGCTTTAGTTACATAGACTGATAAGATTATTAATAGTGTATTATATTAATTTTCTGTGAAAGGATTTATTCATGATAACAAAAATAAGCCACTTTGCGCTTTTAGTGCGTAATCAAGATGAAGCGGCAGCTTTTTATACCGAAAAACTTGGTTTTGTTGTAACAGAAGGACATAAATCTCCCGATGGCAATTTTTGGTATTGGCTTACATTAGCGCCGTCCAAAGATTCAACAGTCTCGCTTTCGCTTTTAGCACCTCAAGAACCTGAAGATCATGGACTTATTGGAAAACAAAGCGGTAGCATTCCTTTGTTTGTCTTATTAACTGATGACTGCCATAAAACAATCGAAACGTTTAAAAACAACGGCGTTACTATTATCAAAGAACCAACAAATGAATTCTGGGGCATTGATGCAGTTATCAAAGATCTTTATGGTAATCTCATTGATGTTTGTCAGCCAACCGAAGAAAAGAACGCTTAATAAAATTATTTTCCAGGAATATAATGCAATTGTCCTCACGTTCTCTCATTGTATGGATCAGTGCAACGATATTATCGATATTGTTATATTTATTTGCATTCAACTTTTTTTCCCAAACATTTCCTCTCATTCATCTTGATATTACGATGGACTTGCAACAAGCTTTACAGGAAGCCACCCATCTTGCTAAAGTCAATAATTTTGGCCCAACAGAATATCATCAGGCAGCAATGTTTCATACTGATACGCTCAGTAAAACATTTATAGAGCTTGAAGCTGGTGGTAAAGATGCATTAGTAAACATGATGGAAAAAAAACTTTATATGCCGTATACCTGGCGCGTACGTCATTTTAGAGAGTATGAAAAAAATGAAACTACACTATTTTTTACTCCTGATGGCCAACCATATGGTTTTATTGAGACAATTTCAGAAAATACTCCTGGAAAACAGTTATTGGAGAATGATGCACGTCACATAGCAGAAACAAACGCTACACTCAATTGGAATATTGATTTTCATGATTATATATTAATTGAATCATCACAAAAAACAGAACTAAGTGGACGTATTGACCATACCTTTGTTTACCAACAAGCTCATTATCACATCGGAGAAGGGTCATATCGCTTAAAAATAATTATTAGCGGCGATAAGATGACTGAGTTAACTCATTTTATCAAAATACCTGAAGCATTTAATCGTCGCTATGCTGAAATGCGTTCTGCAAATACAATAATTTCATGGGCAGCAAGTATTTTCATGTTATTGTTCTATATTTTAGGCGGTTGCTGCTTAGGATTATACTGGATTATCAAAAAACGTTGGTATATTATAAAACAACCTTTATTTCTGGGAGTCATACTTGCTTTTGCAGCAATACTTGTATCAGTAAATCAGTTACCTTTTTTATGGATGCATTATGATACTGCTCACTCTTCTAATGGTTTTTTGTTACAATTATTACTCAGTTTTTTTATAAATTTAATTGCACAAACTATTTTTATAACAATAGTAATTATGACGGCAGAAAGCCTAACACGACGTGCTTTTGGTAAACATCTACAATTATGGTCTTTAGGTAAAAATGAAATAGTAACTTCTTATGCATTACTTGGTAGAGTGTTTGGTGGATATCTTTTTGTAGGTTTTAATTGTGCATTTGTTATTGCATTTTATTTGTTTTCTACGCATTGTTGCAACTGGTGGGCACCATCAGAAATGTTATTTGATCCTAATGTATTAGCAACGTATTTACCGTGGTTTTCGCCAATTGCACAATCACTAAATGCCGGAATTATAGAAGAATGTTTATTTCGTGCAATTCCATTAGCAGGAGCAGCTCTATTAGGAACATATTTTGGTAAAAGAAGCTGGTGGATTGCAAGTGCACTCATACTACAAGCAATTGTTTTTGGTGCTGCACATGCTAATTATCCTATGCAGCCATCATATGCACGGCTCATTGAATTATTCATACCATCATTACTTTGGGGAATAACATATTTACGTTTTGGTTTAATACCAACTATTATCGCTCATTGCGTTTATGATATTATTTGGTTTTCATTACCGATTTTTGTATCTCACGCATCTCATGCGCTTATGTATAAAATAATTATTATTCTTATTACATTATTGCCTATTATAATCCTTCTGTATGCACGTATTAAAAAAGGCAATTGGACATCGTTACCACAATCAGTTTTAAATGACGCATGGCAACCGTTTAGTCCGGTAATAGAACAAAAAGAAGAAACTATTATTATAGCGCCTATATCATGTACGTTTCCTAAGTCATTACAAAAATGGGTATGTATATTAGGTATTTTCGGTTTAATAGTATGGATTTTGGTAACACCATTTACTCATGATGGCGTTACAATTACACGTAATCGCAATGAAAGTGTGCAGTCTGCATATCAATTTTTGCAACAAAATAATATTTTACTCAATGAAAGTTGGCAAATATTACCATTATTTTTTGCTCATTATAAACTTGATTGTCATAGCAATTTGCAACATAAATTTATTTGGCAAGAAGGAGGTAAAGAGCTATATCATTCATTATTGGGAACATATCTACATCCTGCTCATTGGACGATTCGTTACGCACAATTTACTACTGATATAATACAAAGAACAGAAGAATACAGGATAACACTTTACAATGATGTTGTATGGCGCTACCATCACTTATTACCTGAAAGTGCCGTTGGAGCAGAGTTAACACAACATCAAGCACGTGAAATTGCACATCATGGCATTAAAAAACAGTATAATATCGATCAAATTGAACTTACTGAAATATCCGCACAGCAAACACAGTTACCGCATCGAAGTGATTGGATATTTATTTTTTCTCATTCTGCTGTTTATCCATTAGATAAAGGTCAAGCTCGTATATGTGTTACTATTAGCGGTGATCAGATCACTGACACAGTACGTATAATTCATATTCCTGAAGAATGGAAGCGAAATGAACAACATGAACAAAGTATTCTGGCAATTATTATCATAATTTTCTTTCTTATATTCTTATTTTTTTTGTTATATGGAATAATTATTTTATACAGAAAATCACCAGAATTTTCTTTCTCAAAACAACTTTTTTTCACACTACTTGGCATAGCATCAGTGTTATTGTTTATTGAAAGCATCAATTCATGGCAAGCAATTATAGGCATGTTTAATACAAGCTTGCCATTAAAAAATCAACTGTTTCAATCTCTAACATCTTTAATCTTGTTGACTGGATTTAAAGCAATTATGTATGCCTTTTGTGTCACGTATGTTATTAGCTATACTAAGTTATATCAATTGCCCAAAAATGGGCGTACTGTTGGTATAGGAATTTGCACAGGACTATTTTTTGCAGGAATTATTGCGATTGTAGAAAAAATTCTTAATTCTACCATGCCATTGTGGCCGCATTATATGCCACTTAATTACTCACTGCCACTCATTGCTAACTTATTCATCACCATTGCAAATTATGTACAAATAACGCTTATATTTTCTTTGTTATATATAATGTTTGATGGTATTACACAGCAGTGGAGACAGCGTCAATGGCTTGTTGCTGTCATTTTAGTTTTGTGTGGCATTGCACTATCTGCTTTGTCATCTCTTGCAATGATACCGGTGTGGATTTTTGTGGGAACATTGGTTGGTTTGCTATTGCTTGTAACGTACATGTATATAATCCGTTATGATTATTCTCTTATTCCACTCGCAACAGGCAGCTTTATTGTATTACAAATTATACAGCAAGGCATATTCAACGCATATCCAGGGGCAATGTTTGAAGCGGGAATTAATGCGTGCACTATTGTGGTTATATCAGCTGTTTGGTATTGGTATAGTGATAAAACAGAATAGAAATTGATCCCTTTATTATAAATATGGTAATATGAATATGATTAAAACAATAAAATTGATATGTTTATATACTCTAATAATAACTCATACAATAAATGCATGTATTCCTTTGATTGCAGCAGCTGGAACAACTGTAGCTTTCATTGTACAACCAATTATCAAAAATTATCAAAACTACCAAACTATAATTGACTATAAAAATATGGTTAATGCAGCATTTGCCGACACTCCCGATCTTTTAAAAGTTATAAATCATTTTTCTCCACCGGATAGCATAATAGCTGATTATCATGTAATAAATAGGCGATCTGAAGATATCAAAAGTAAAAAACATTCTGATGACCTGAGTAAGTATATTATTAAAGACAATGAAAGTGTTTCCCGCGTTATTCTTGCTGCAGCAATGAAACATATTATCACTGAAAAAAATTATACGACTGTTGATGTTCCAGAGAAATATCTATTTCTCACACAAAAAGAATCATCTAAATGGAACGAGGCTACAAAATGTTTTCAAATGGGTTATGATTATACACTACACTGTATTGCACAAAAAATTAACGGTGAACATAGACCAAAAAAATCAATTGAATTACAGCAAATGAGAGAATTTATTGATATTATTGAAACAACAGGTTTTCAAGATATTCATTATAAAAATTTTTTGTATGATTCGCATAATAAATTATATTTTATAGATACAGAACGATTTTCATTTTCATCACTATTAAATGATGATGGACAAAAAAAAATACAAACCGAAGCATTTATATTTATATCTAGTTATTATAAAGTTACAGAGGAAGTTGATACGTATTTAAATGGAAGATATGATGAAAGTAACAAGCAAAATAAAACAGAATACGAAACTATTTATTCCCGTCCATCTATGAAAAGTTCAGATACGACGACCTTGTCTAGTGATGATATTTATCGATTATATGTCAGATGGAATATGCGAAGCCAATATATACCAATCAAAATATAAATGGTAATATAATTTCTTATGAATTAAATTCATCGCGCGTCTCGAAACTTTCACACTATTATGAAGTCCTCATTATCAAATGCAATGTAAATTAATATTATTAATATGATAAGAAAAACCGCAGCATTTTTTAAAGTCAGGGATAGATGATCGTCATTATAAGTGAAAGCTGAGAGGATACGTCGAATTCTATAGCGTAAATTTAAAATCTTCGTAGATTTCTTAGTTAAAAAGCGCTGGCCTTTAGGTCGGTTGGAATTTACTTTGATAGTATAAAGAGTAAGATTTTTTTATAACATGAAAATAATCATAAAAAAGCAGGCGGATTAATTTAAGACAACCTGCTTTTTATGAAAAAATGTGGATAAGTTTTTTTATTGATTTGAGTCATTTAGTGTGGCGGTTATGCTATTCTGCTTACATTTATTATGTTTTGCTGTAAAACCATTTATTCCGTGGTTGCCGGTTCGAGTTAATATTTCTTTTGTAATAAATTCTTGAGGAATAAGATCGTCTGAACTTGATAATACTATACTGGGAGCGTTATTGAAGTTAAGCAAAGCGGTTTTGAGTAATTGTGGAAACCGCGGATCCTTTATAAATTTAAAATTTAAAATTTGTATCTCAGGTTTATTGGTATATATATTATTATATGCTCGTGTAATGGTAGTATTTGTATTGGAATTGAATGTGGTCAAACCAAACTTTAATGGCAACGATGCTGTTGTTTTGTTTGTTTTTTCAGAGGTATAAAATTTTTCTAACCTCAAGAATGTTTCTCTAAATTGCTTTGGATTATCAAGTCCCTTTATATTTTTGCATTCTTCATGAGCTAACTCCTTTGCGTCTTTTTGTGAAAAAGGATGTATTTTTGTAAATACGGTAACATTAAAAAATATATCGCTAGTAATTAATTCTTCTTCTGATAACAGTTGAAACCATCGTGATATATTAGCTCGTATATTTTCATTTGCATAAAAAATATTTAAATGGTTATCTAACTCGAATGATGTTGTAGATCGTATCAATGGTTGTTCGCAGTATTTTTGATCTGTCTCAATTCCAATGATAATTACATTAAGCATTATGGATGTTGCTGCGAATATATGAGAAATTATTTTTGTATATGTAGTCATCTGGTATCCTTATGTTTTTTGTTTTGGTAATCACACCATGTGAAGCAATGTTGATTGCTGTATAATTTTACATAAAAATGTAAAATTATCAAATTGAAATGTGTTATAGCAAAGTGATAAATTCCTCTATGTGAGCACAATAAAAATTACGATTATTAGTATAAATTGAAATTTTTACTAATAAAAATACGAAATTCGTAGGGAACATATTACCATGAATAATAAACAGAAATAAAACGATAGGAATAGTTAATTGATTGAAATGATAGTTATTTTAGCCGTTTTAAAGCTTTAGTGTCAAGCGTGTAGGGAGATATAAAAGTCAATTATAAAAGTAACGGCTTTTGATGACATTGTGTAAGTTACTATTTTAGTTTAAAATGACAAGCATATTTATTAATTTAATATTTACTATTTCATTGAAAAAGTTGATATAGAATAGTAATATCTTCAGTCAGTAGTGCTGGGGAATTTTTTTTTGAAAGCTATAGTTTATTATAATAAGGGATATTGATGAAAACTAAAAAAAATACAGTTTTTTTATTAGTGAGTTTATTTGTTGTAGGGTTTATTCTTCTGTATAAACGTTCATATATACAAAAAGCTGATGCACTTTTTACTATTGGTATTTTGCAAACCGCTTCACATCCTGCGCTTGATGCTGCACGAGAAGGATTTATAATAAAAATTCAGGAAAAAATTGGTAAAGATAAAAATATTGATTTTGTAATTCGTAATGGTCAAGGTTCCATTAATAATATTCATATGATTGCGCAACAATTTCATGCTAAACAAAATATAGATGCGGTATTTGCTATTGCTACTCCGGCTGCGCAGGCTATGGTTTCGATAGAAAAGGAAAAACCAATTATTATTGCGGCAGTTAGCGTAGCGCCACAACTGAGTGATATATATTCTGCACAAAATGTATGTGGCGTTAGTGATATGATTGATGTGCGTAAAGAGATTGAAGCAATGAAAGTTCTATTGCCAAAAGAAATGAAAACAATAGGTATAATATATTGCACCGCTGAAGTTAATTCGGTTGCCGCAGCAGAACAGATGGTTATTGAATTGCAACGCGTTGGCTATATTCCTGTACTCATAGGTGTTTCACTGGAATCTGAGATTGAATCTGCACTTTTAAGCGCGGCACGTATGGTTGATGTTTTTCTTGCCCCTACAGATAATATGGTAGCTAATACCATTACTCTTATTGTTGATATAGCACGTAAAACAAATAAGCCATTTATTGTTAGTGATAATATGCTCGTTAAGCATGGCCCTTTAATGGCGCGTGGTATAGATTATTTTGAGAGTGGTAAACAAGCGGCGGAGATAGCATTGCAAGTGCTTGTTCAGCACAAAAAACCACAGGATTTACCAATAATTAGTGGAGATGCTCGAGAAATTTATGTTAACAGAAAGACATTAGAGAAGTTGGGACTTACAATACCCAATGATAGTGGATTAGAGGTTGTTTTTGTTTAAAGCGATGCATGTATATAAAAATTATTTTTGATTTAAAAAGAGGCTTAAAAAAAGCCTCTTTTTAATAAGCTTAGTGTTAATATCCAGCAGGTGTTTTTGTATGCCAATCAGTTTCTTGCTGAAATGCATGACCAACTTGGAATAAAAGTTCTTCTGATAGATGAGGACCTACAATCTGAAATCCAATAGGTAAATTATTACTACTTATGCCGCAGGGCAATGCAAGGGCGGTGATTCCTGCAAGATTCATTGCGCAAGTAAAATAATCTTGTAAATCCATTTGAAGTTTATCATTATCAAAAGCACCTATTTTAAATGCAGGCGCAGGATGTACTGGCATAATAAGTACATCAATATCTTTAAAAGCTTCTTTAAATTCATCGCTAATGAGATATTGTACTTTTTTTGCATTATTATAAAATTGTCCTGCATGACCAGCAGATAGTACATAATTACCTATTAAGATGCGTGATCGTACTTCTTCACCAAAACCATCGTGACGAGAATTATAATACATTTTTGATAATGTTTTTGCTGTTTTATCACGTAATCCATATCGTACACCATCAAAACGTGCTAAATTTGACGCAGCTTCTGCTCGGCTTAAAATAAAATAGGTTGCTGCCGCATAATCAAGGGTTGGTAATTGTAAGTGTTTTATAGAAGCGCCATTTTTTTCAAATACTTTAAGTGCTTGTTCAATTGCCTGTACAATTTCAGTTTCTACCCCTTGTGCGTGCAAAGCATTATCAACAACACCAATACGTAGATTTTTCGGTAATTTGTTAGTTAAATTTTGTGTGTAATCTTTTGTATTTATTTGTTGCATTGATGCATCTTTATCATCTTTTCCTGCGATAACAGAAAGAATGCGTGCATTGTCATAGACAGTACGTGTCAATATTCCAATTTGATCGACTGATGACCCATAAGCAACTAAGCCATAGCGGGAAATTAAGCCATAGGTTGGTTTTAACCCAACGATTCCACATAATGCAGCTGGATGGCGAACAGAGCCACCAGTTTCCGATCCTAGAGCCCACGGTATTAATCCTGCAGAAACTGCCGCGGCAGAACCACCACTTGATCCACCGGGCACGCGAGATTTATCCCACGGATTATATGTCTTTTGGAAAGCAGATGTTTCTGTTGAGCTTCCCATGGCAAACTCATCACAATTAGCGCGACCAATAAGTAATGCTCCTACATTTTTTAAGCGTGCAATTGCAGTTGCGTCGTAAGTGGCAACAAAATTTTCCAAAATTTTTGATCCACATGCGGTAGTTCGTCCTTCCTGGCAAATATTGTCTTTAATGATACCAGGAATACTAAAAGATTCTTTGTTGCTTGTATTAGTTTTATCTAAAATTGATTGTTTATCAAAAATTTCTAACGCAGAGCCAATTTCGCCATCAAAGGCTTCAAAACGTCTTAGATAAAATTCGAGAATTTCTTCTTGTGTTATCTCTTTTTTTGTTAATTTTTGTTCTAATTCTTTAATTGTTATGAACGGGCTTAAGCTCATTGTATTTCCTAAAACTACTATTCTATTGATTGTTTTCAATAATCACGGGAACGACAAAGAAGTTACCTTCACGTTCTGGTGCTTGTGCAAGAATTGGTTGTGGATTTGTTGATATGATAATATCTTCACGTTCAACATTACTGTTTTTTAAAGAAGACGAATTAACATTTTTAGCGATGTCTTGTACGCGAGCAGCATAACCGATTACTGCATTAAGATGTTTAATGGCATTGATAATTTCTATATCAGAAAATTCAATATGTGATAAACGTGCAATTTTTTCGACCTCTTCTTTGGTGATAAGTTGTGACATGTTTTTCCTTAATGTTAAATAGTTGGTGTTTTCCAATGATCGCTGCGAAATCTTTTGATATACCATATGCTCATTAATGCGTTTCCAAGATAAAATGAGCCATATAAAAGAACAAGTTTTAGCGCTTCATTAGTAATGATACTTTTAGATAATAGATAGGAAGTAGGGACAAAATAACAGAAACATGTAATGAATCTTACTATCATAACAATTCGCACATTACCTGCGCCACGAAGTGCACCTGATAGAATTAATTGTAACAAATCAAAAATAATAAAGATACTCAAAAGCGGAAATGCTTGCATAGCAATGGTTGCAAAATTACCTTGTTTATCAAAAATATTTATAATATAAGCTCGCTTATAAATAAATAAACCAAGAATAATTACCACCATACTTGAAGATAAAAGAAGTATTTTTTTAATATTTGTTTTTATATTATCCCAATTTTTTGTACCTACGTCGTTGCTAACTAAAAAAGTGATAATTTGAGCAAAAGCAATTGCTGGTAAAAAAGCAAAACGTTCCATGTCTTTTACGACACAAAATGCTGCAATACCGTCAGTTCCCATAGTTGCAACCATTTTCCCTAACCAAACATAGGACCATGCCATTACTGCTTTATCAAGCACTACAGGCCATGATATTGAGAGTAAATGCTTAATGTATGAAATGTCATGTAATCCAGAAAAAAGGTTTATGCTATATTTAAGGTTCTTTTTGTTAAATAGTACATATAAAAGAGCAATAAGCATCATGCTGCCATATTGTATAATAGTTGCAAGCGCTGACCCTTGTAATTCCATTTTGGGAAATCCAAATTTGCCAAAAATAAGAACATAATCAAAGAAAACGAAGAGAATTGATCCAAAAATAAAAATTTTCATGGGGGTGCGTGAATTTTTGATACCGCGTAAAAAGCCAACTAATGCAAGATAAATGAACATACAAAGGACACCAATGGCGCGTAATCTTAAAAAAGGAACACCAAGCGTTATTATTTCTTGTGAAACACCGTACCATGTGTAGATAGCGTGAGCTCCGAAAAAAAGAAAACCTCCAAACGCTATACCTAATATTGTTGTTATCCAAAAGGCATCACGAATAGTACGTCCTGCATGTTCAAAGGCATTTTGACCATTAAATTGACCACTGAGAACAATTGTGCCTACAGAAATAGCTTCTCCTACCTTAATAATAAGATGAAGAAAACTATTGGTTACACCAAGCGCTGCATAACTATCAACTGAAGCTAGTGATCCGATAAATGCAGCATCAAGCCAGAATGGCATTGCATAGAGTAAAAAGTTCGTGATAAATTCAGGTAAAAAATAGCGCAATAATGTGCTATATTTTTCACCTTTATCATTGTTATAAATATCATTTATATAGCGAGTAATAAGTGTTCTTACCATGAAGTTCCTTGTGAACTATTCTTTTGTTTAAAAAAAACAAGTTTTCTCTGTATAGCATCTAAAGTATAGGATACCTCTTTTTCTATAAAAGAAACCTCTATTTTATTAGGTAACCATTGTTGTGATGCCCAATATATGAGAGATCTGTTCTTATAGGTAGATGTAGGTTTAAATAATCGTATGAGTTCTTCTGGTTGGAGTGATGCGCGAGCAAGAAAATAATCGATTGTGTAGGTTGTAGAACGTAAAAATGTTCTCCAATCATAGGGGTAAATAATGACGTTTTCTAACTCAAGTTCTTTAATAATACGTTCAAGAAAGCTTCTTTTTTTATTGTTAACTTCAATGAGTATGGTTGTAAGGTGTGGGTGTATTATTTTTAATGGTATTGCTGGAAAACCCGCCCCTGTACCAATGTCAGCTAGTGAATTGATAGAGGTGCAATCAATATGTTGTGTTAAGGCAAGTGAATCATCAAAGTGGTATCGTATAACAGAAGAAGGCTCTGTGATTGCGGTAAGGTTAAATTTTGTATTCCATTCTATTAAAAGATTTAAATAACGCTTAAATTTATCAGTTTGAGCTGTTGTCAAGGTATATTTACTGATAATTTCGCTTAATTGATTATCTATTATATGGCTTTCTAGATGCTGTTTATTCATTTTTTTCCTATAAAATGTAGTTTTATACCTCATATCTATGGTATCATGGTTAGAAGTAAAATACAATTTGTATTACCAGTAAAGTGTTTATCATGAAAAAAAAATATTATTCGTGTGCTATGCTATGTATACTGACCTTTGTTGCGGTTAACGCCAATCCTATAATTACATTTTTTTTTCAAGAATTGAACGATGTAGAAAAAATAAGTCAAAAATTAAAAAAATCAAATAAATTGGCAAAACATACGGTGAATGGAATTATTCAGCATATTCCTGTTGCAGGGTTGTTGGTTAGTTATGCTGGTTATATAACATTTTCTAATTATAATGGTGAAGTTATATTGCCGAGGAAACATCAATCTTCTCATGTTTCTATTCTTATAACACCAGAAATCGTTCCCGTTTCTTTATTTGAAAATACTATATTGAACTGGAAGCTTATTCCAGGAATTCCAGCAAAAATGTATTCTTGTGAGAAAAAATACAATGATAAGGATGATAGTTATTACTGGGAAACACAAGAAGTTTCTTTGCCGGAAAACAATATAATTTCGTTATCCACAATAATTATTATCGCAAAGCCCACTAATATTATGATGAATGTAGGTATAACGCCAACAATAGAAACTGCTAATCTTGTTCTTCCTGATATTTATGTAAAGAAAGGAATTAATATTATAGAAAATAGCTCTTATATGCTTACTATACGGCATCTTTTTAAAGCGGTTGAGTCAAAAACAAAACATGAGCCATTTAAAATATTAACTCATGTTATAGATTAAAAAGGAGTGTTGTTTTTTTTAAATTATAATACTGCTATACTGAATTGAGCATTACTCATAATGATTATTAAAAATAGTAATCATATTCTTTGGAGAACGTGATATGAAGTTACAAATTTCATTTGATCTTATTGATTTGGATAAAGCGATTTCCATTGGTTCAGAAGTTGCTCAATATGCAGATGTTATTGAGGTGGGAACTATCCTTATCTATCATCATGGTATCGCAGCGGTTAAGCGGTTTAAGCAAGCATTTCCTGATAAAATAATTCTTGCTGATACCAAAATTGTCGATCGAGGTAAAGAGGTAGCGGAGCTTTTTGTTGATGCAGGTGCAGATTGGATCACGGTAATGGCAGGAACGTCTCACTATGTGATCCATGCAACAACTACAGCGGCACATAATGCAAATATTAAAGTAATGCTCGATCTGATTGACTCTGATTCCGTTGGTCAATCAGCATTAGAAGCAAAAAATCTTGGTGTTGATGCATTATTATTTCATCAACCATATAGTGAAAGTGAATCACTCGTTTTTCTTGATAAGTGGGATATGATTAAAGGTAATAGTAGTTTACCTATTTTTGTTTCAGCGAAAATTAACCGTGATAATGTTGATAAAATTATAGCACTTAAACCAGATGTTATAATAGTCGGCGTTAGTATAACTGATGCAGAAGATAGTGCTTCTCAAGCTCATTATTTTTCTCAGTTAATCAGTGCGTTATAGTCGTTAGTTTTTTATAATATGGTTTTTATAGATAAAAAATTTCATTTTTTTAGATGTATGGTATTGAATAGCATATTTTTACTATTTAAAATTTTTTCAACATGTTTATCTATTTCTTGCTCGGTAATAATATTATCTATAATTGCTTGTTTTATCGCTGCAACAGCAAGAGGAACGTTAACAGGGCACAGTAAAATATCATTACCAGCAAGTAATGCATGTAATTCTGCTTGACCATTATAATAGTGGTTAGTTACACCATGCATATCAAGCGCATCAGTAATAATAAGTCCGGTAAAGCCCAGTTTTTTTTGTAACAGATCAGTTACAATACGTTTAGACAAACTTGAAGGTACATCTTTTATTGTTTCAAAAGCGGGAACTTCAAGATGACCAATCATGATTGCGGGAATTTCTGCGGCGATTAATTTTTTAAATGGATAAAGTTCAATTTCATGCAATCTACTTTTATCATGAGAAATTAACGGTAAATCATAATGAGAATCAACATTCGTATCGCCATGGCCAGGGAAATGTTTTGCGCATGCGATTATTCCTCTGTTATATAGTCCCTGTGCAAATGCTATGGCATGGCGTGTTACCAATTCTGTTGTGTTGCCAAATGAACGATCATTAATAACAGGATTATTAGGATTATTGTTGATATCAGCAACTGGTGCAAAATTAATATGAACACCTAATTTATTACAAAGGTCCCCAATTTCTCTACCAGTTTGATACGTTATTTCTTCATCATCACGTTTTCCTAATTTTTGATTACATACAAAATCGCAATCATGCGGCAGCCGTGATGCACCAACTCTTCCTGGTTCTAAATCTTGTCCAATTAATAACGGGATAACTGATATGCTTTGAAAATATGTAGTTCTTTGTATCTGTTTTTCTACATCACTTTTACCTAAATAAATTATTCCGCCGATATAATAATCGGTAATGAGTGTTTCAATATATTTTTTATCAAGACGATATGTTTTTTTGTGCATACAATCTTTGGCAATTTCTTCATCAACAACAGCCGCAACCATAAATAACTGGCCTATTTTTTGTTCAAGTGTGAGATGGTAGATATTGATATTTTTGGTATAATTATCAGACGAGGTAATGATACCAAAAAATATAATATTGCGTAAAATATGCTTTTTCACCGTAGCTCCTTTATTATATATCGCAATTCAACTTCGAAGTGCATAAATAACATTATTAGCCTTTTTTTCTTACTGATTGTACTAAAACATTATATACGTGGATAGATGTTGAAATTTACTTTTTTTATATTTTTTGTTTTTTATTCGAATATGCTATGTAGCATGAATAAAGAAGTTGTTTTCTCTTCTATTTTAGTGCCTAAAGATATATATGCGCATATTATTAGTTATTGTGATTTTCAGTCAATAAAAAGAGTGAGCGCGACTTGTAAAGAGCTGTATGAAAATAAAATTATTGATAAAATTTTAAATGATAGATCTTCAGTTGTATACAAAGATTTTGCATTAGAAAAAAATTATGATTTTTGTTCTAAACTGCTTTGTCATTATGCTTCTTGTATAAAAAACATTGTATCGGAACAAGGGAAGGATCATGATAAAGAAATAGTAAATTCGTAT
>DATIEE010000028.1 GCA_035455925.1 Candidatus Babeliales bacterium | reverse complement strand
ACCTGTTCCCTTGTCTGGTACCGAAAGTCTTGCAACAATTCATCAAGGAACTAATATAGCTAAGGCTGGAAGTACGCCTGAAACCGTTGCCACAACAAATATAGGTATTGATAATGCACAATTTGCACAAATAAGTAATACTACCCCTTCTACTGTTATCAATGATAGCCCTACCGCATCAACTGCTCAAATTAGAACATCCATTCAACCAGTCTTTATTACTGTAGATGACCTTGATTTAAAAGGTGCAGAAATACGCGGATCGTCCAATAAACTATTTACTCATTTTAGTTACACATGGGTAGATCGCGAAGATTGGATACCATATTTAGGTATTGGATTTGATGTGGAAATTGGCAATACTGGTCACAATGATGAAAGCGATAGTAGTTCATGTGATAACGGTATAAGTTGTGCACTATCTAAATGGGCAATTCTTGTTAAAGGTGGCGTATCATTTGATTAAAAAATTTTCATTATCTTATTACAAGGGCTGAGTATCGACTCAGCCTTTGTTTGCGATCATTGCCTTTCTTAAGCAAAACTGCTAATGCTGATACTGTATCTTGCTGAGCGCTTTAAAAAAAGGAAATACCATGAAAACAAAATATTTTTCCCACATCATGATTTTTTGCATACCTTTCACCATCGCTTATGCAGAACAAAATGTTGCAACTTCTTTTAATACGCGCTCAATTTCTCGTAATGCTGCACGAGACCTTGCTGGATGGACAAACTATATTAATAAGGACAGTTCTTCTGAAATAGTTTATGGGGCATTAAGCGTAACGCCAGAGTATAATCATACATTTAATCATACTGCTATAACACGAACATTATTTGGGAGTAATTTGATTGGTAACAAACACAAACAACATCTAACAATTTCTGGTTCTCAAGTAAACAATCGTGGGCCACAAGATTTATTAGCAGATTACTTCTATTTACCATCTGATTTTGAAAGTACCATACAATTTAAACCAGTTATTGATAATGTTATTATTGATTTTGGTTTTTATCTTGGCCTTGATGCATGGAGAAAAGGAGTTTATTTTTGGCTTCATGCACCTTTTGCACACACACGCTGGGACATCAATATCAATGAAAAAAGAAGTAACCCTGGTATTAATAATGCAGCACAAGGCTATCTCACGCCAGACATTCTTTTGCGCAATCAATTATTAGATAGTTTTACTGATTTTGTTAATGGTAAATCTATACAAAATACAGAAAATATATCCTTTCAAGAACTTAAATTTGGAAAAATGAGTAATGATCGTCTTATTAAATCGCGTTTAGCAGAAATTCGCACAGGATTTGGATGGAATTTTTTTACTGAAACTATGTATCATGGTGGATTTAATATACAGCTTGCTGCACCCACTGGTTTGCGTCCAGACGCAGAATTCTTATTTGAACCACTCGTTGGTAATGGCCATTTCTGGGAACTTGGTTTTGGCGCAAACGGACATTATACATTTTGGCACAATCAAAATGAAACTCACTATTGCTCATTTTATATTGATGCAAATATTACGCATCTTTTTAGGACACGCCAAGCACGTTCATTTGATCTAACACGAGCTGGAACATTAAGCAGATACATGCTCGCTATGACGATGACATCTCCAGCAATAGATTTACAGGGCACTAATGGAATAATTCCATCAGCACAATTTAATAATGATTTTCTTCCTGTTGCTAATATTACTACACTTGATGTTGAAGTGAGCGTTGCGTTACAAGCTGATATTGTTTTAATGTTTAACACAACCAAAAACAATATCAGTTTTGATTTTGGATACAATTATTGGGGACGTTCATCTGATATTATCACCTTACGACAAAACGAATCATTCGATGAAAAAACATTCACCATCAAAGGCGATGCTCATGTTTTTGGATTTATCCCAAACTCAACAACATCAGTAGCTCTTTCTGCAACTCAAGATAACGCTACAATTCATGCTGGCAAAAATTTGCCTGCAATCGGAAGTACTAATCAAACGGTTATAACCATGGCAGCAAAGAATCCAACTATTGATTTTCCTCAAGCAGCAATGAATAACCCTACAATCGGAGCTGCTACTAATTTGTTGTATGCACAAAACCTTCCGCTTGATTCTAATAATTTTATAAATACATCGGTGCCTCCTGTATTTATTACACGTAATGATCTTAATTTTAATGGTGCACAAACAAATGGTTCATCAAGCAAGCTCTTTACGCACTTATCATATACGTGGAATGATAAAACAGAATGGCAACCATATCTTGGTATCGGGGGCGAAGTTGAATGGGGACATCATACCAAACAAAATTGTACACCATGCGATTCTCATTTAGCCCAATGTAGCGCTTCACAATGGGGGATATGGATCAAAACTGGTGCAACTTTTAATTAATACATTATGAAAAAAAAAATTATACCATTACTGATGTTTTGTGCATCACTTTATGGACAAAATACACAAGTTATTACATTAATTTCCCCACGATCACAAGGATTTAATACTCCTCGTATAGTATCAGGGTGGGATTTAGTTACTCATTGCCCAACGCAAGAATCAACATATAGCACGTACGGATTTGTGGTAGAAACAACATCATCATTTCGCCCAGAACGAATTAATCAATGTTTATTTGGACAAGATATTGTCAGGCGCGACAAAAATGATACTGAATGGAAAGATTTTATTATAATATCTGGTAGTCAAACAGAAAAACGTATACCTACAAAAGATTGGCTTGCAGATTATTTTGGTTTACCAACCGATTTCAAAAGTAGTGTACGCTTTCGTCCACGCGTTAACAATGTAATTGTGGAAGCGCAGTCTTTTTTTGGTTTTAATGCTATCAAAAAAGGATTATATGTCGAATTTTTCTTACCAATTGTGTATACCAATTGGGATCTTAATAGCAAAGAAACGATAATCAATATTGGTGTAAATGGATATGATCCAGGATATTTTAATCCTGATGGCGTTAGCCGAGCAGAACTTGTACCACAATTTAGCCAATACATTGCTGGATTTTCTTTACCAAAAATAAATGGTCTTACATTTCAACCACTCACTCATGGCAAAATATCACTTCATTCACAACGTGCTGTGCATTGTGCTGAATTACGTACAAATCTTGGTTATGATCATTTTATACATAATGCACATCATGTTGGATTAAAAACGCAATTTGCTCTGCCGCTCGGTAATCGGCCTAATGGACAATATCTTTTTGAGCCTATTGTAGGTAATCAACATCATATTGAATTAGGAATTGGAGCAACCGCACATGCTGTTGCATGGGAAAATATAAAAACTGATGAAAAAGTTGATTTTTTTCTTGATATAACTGCCAATCATCTTTTTAAATCGAAACAACGACGTGCTTTTGATTTAAAAGGAAAACCAAATAGTCGTTATATGCTTGCGCAAAAAATGAGTCCTGTAATTAAGAACAACTTAATGGGTAATGGAATGACGCCCACAGCACAATTTGATAATGAAGTTAGTACTATCGTTAATATAACAACTTTGGACGTTATTGTAGAAATCAATGTGCAAGCAGATATTACATTAAGCTGTTCATATACAAAAAAAAATAACTACTGGACCTTTGGTTATAATGCATGGAAACGCGGATGCGAAAAAATATCATTATGCAATAACACTAATTTTCCAGAAAATAGTTGGGCTATAAAAGGTGATGCGCAGGTTTACGGCTTTATTGGACAACAAATCAATCCAACAGATATACCCATCGGTACCGCAATAGCTTTATCTGCAACAGAATCAGTTGCAACGATTAATTACGGTACTAATATATCAAAACAGGGAGTTAGCAATGACCCTCTACAACGAAAAATTCAAATACAAACTGCGCAAAAGAATCCAAAAATTGATTTTCCACAGCCTGCATTTGCGGGGAATAATCAATATCTTATTGCATCGCCAAATAATACGTCGATTGATAATCAGATAAATACATCAATACAGCCGCTATTTATAAGTTTGATGGATATTGACATTAATAGTGCTGCCACGAGTGGTTTTTCGCACAAAATGTTCACTCATTTTAATCATACTATTACTACATTTGGCCGTTCTCAAGCTTATATTGGACTTGGATCTGAAATTGAATTTGGGCGACAAGCAGGACCGCCTCCAGCAATTGGTGATGATAAATGTATTAACTGTGCACTTTCATGTTGGGGAATATGGCTAAAAGGTGGAGTGTCTTGGTAAATTAATTTACCATTATTATCTATAACTTATGATTGATTAACAATGTCACTACAATAATATGATTAAAATTAATATAATTAAACAGAAAAAAATATCTTTGTTACTTATATTTTTTGCTTTGTTTCAATGTTTAACAAATATTATTGCACAAGATTTAAATGCATGGAAAACGAATTGGCCAACAAATTTTGAACTTATTTATTCATCAATCAAGCAGCCAGATGATTCGATTCTGGATGAAAATAGAACACAGTTTAATATTACGAATGATCTGTTAAATATCTTCCCTTGTCTTCAGCTTATTACAATAGAAAAAACCGGAAATCGGCCGGGGGTATGTTACCATTTTGCAATGAGAGAAACATTGGGATTATCAAAAGAACAATTTAAACATATAGAGCGTTATATTTACGGTATGCAAGATTGGGTTACCATAATTGGTATGCCATATAATTTCTTTAATCAAACAAAAAAACCTATTCCTGGTGGCCTTGCAACCTATACACGTAATGATAATATTTTTTATATAAGACATTTTGGTGTAATTGTAGGAAAGAATCAAATTAAATCAAAAATAGGCACATCAGATTATACTTTTCAACATGAATATTGGGATGTTCCAATAAAATACGGCAATAACATATGTTTTTGGCAACTACAAGAGATCTACCGTACCACCGAGGGAAAGATATTACTTTTTGATCGCATTATGTCCATTATACAACGTTCTTCATTGCCACAAATAATAAAAGACTATCAAAAGTTCCTATTTGCTTTAATAGATAGAAAAATTAACGTAAGCAAAGATGATGATTTAAAGGACAACAATCAAAGTGTTTATTATTTGTTAAAAAGCTGTATGGGAATACAAATTAATTTTTGTTATGCCAATGGTATAACACCACTTATATGCGCTATATATAACAAACAAAAATATTTTATTGAACTACTTCTTGAACATAATGCGGATGTAAACATACCAGATATTAATGGCAATACACCATTAATGTATGCTGTACATAGTAAAAAAAAAGATATTATTATACTATTACTCAAATATAATCCGCTTATAAATACCAAAAATCAATATAATGAAACTGCCCTTAAATTAGCTCATTACGGTAGTGATATCATGATAATGCTATTAAATCACGGAGCAGATATTGCAGATATATACGATTGGTAAAAATTAGGTTAACGATATATTTCCTAACAATAATAATTCTTTATATATGTTTTAATAATCAATCAAGAGAATTGATTTAATACAATATTTTATATAAAATATCTAGTAGTCTACTTATAATAACTAATAGTTTTTTATCAAAAAAATTAACATTTCTTGTCAAGCCTAATATGAATAAAAAAATATTTTTTGCTGTGCTATTTTGTATTCTGCATCAATTTTCAATACATGTTACTGCACAAGAGATAAATGTATGGCCAAGGGACTTTAAATTTTCCCATCCACCAATTAAACAACCAATCGATGCATCATTAGATGAAATAAGAAAAAAAATTAACAGTTTCACTATAAGTGGTATATCTTCAGATTGCCTTAAAATAGAAGAGGTAGCACCGAGAAATAGATTAGGTGTATGTTACCATTATGCTATGAGAAAGGTTTTAAATTTATCATATGATCAATTTAAAAAAGTAGAGCAACGGATTATCGGCGTGCAAGATTGGGTTACTGTCCTTAAGATGCCGTATGAATTTTTTAATCAAGTAGAAAAACCTTCTATTGATAATCTAGTTACTTATACATTTGCTGATGATGATTTTAACATACGACACTTTGGTATAATTATGGATAATAATAAAGTCATATCCAAAATTGGTATTAGTCCTTATGTATATAGACACCGATATTGGTATATTCCTCATACTTATGGGAATAATATACGTTTTTGGAAGCTACAAGATAGATATAATACTCCTGAAGGAAAATTATTACTTTTTGAAACTTTAATGTCAAAAATAAATAAGTCTACATTGGCGACATCGTTAAAATATTATCAAGATAAAGTTCTTCAACTGATAAATGTCGAAAATGAGGTAAAAGAAGAAAATAAAAACGAACTAGATACTGTAGATGCCTACTTACGAAGAATAATGGGGCTACAAGTTAATTTTATATATTCTCATAAAAATATGACGTTACTTATGTATGCTATACAAAAAAAACAAAATGATTTTATTACATTGTTTCTTGATTATGGCGCAGATATAAATATGTTTGATGAGAATGGTTATACTCCATTAATGTATGCAGTAGAGAGTCGAAAAAAGGGTATTGTTAAACTATTGCTTAGATATAATCCGCTTGCTATAAATGTTCAAAATAAAAATGGATATACCGCGCTAAGTTTAGTTAACTCAGACGATGTTGCCATTGCAAAAATTCTACTTGAAAAAGGCGCAACATTGTAGACATACATAATTAGAAAAACTTTATTAGTAAAATTGAAGAGAAGGATATAAGTAATATTTACCTCCATATTCTTCTTCATTTCAAGATATACTATTGTCGGCTAGTGAAGAGGCAATACTTACATCGCTTAGCACATATGAGAATTATAATTTAGAAAAATACGAAGAAGCGTATGTCAATTTCTTTTTAGAAGCAATAAAACATAATAAACATAAAATAATAAAAGAATGTATTAAATTAAATTCTCTTCTAACAATAAAAACTTATTTTTACTTGATGAAATATTATAATGTGTTATATGTATTATTTTTTCTCACATTATCTTTACTATACAATATCGCCTAATCATAGCTGATTCACATCTTCAAAAACAAAAATTTATTGTATTTACCATCAAATCCCTTTTAGAGTGATAACAACATAAGGAGTTATCATGATAAAAAAAAATGTAATAAGCATACTAGCAATAGCATCATTAACACCATTATTTCTTTATTCATCAGAAGAATTACGGGGCATTTCAAACTTTAGTCCACGATCACAAGATATTAATGCTGCACGTGATATTGCCGGATGGCATCCTTATATTCATCGTTATGATGCAGAAAAAAATTATTCAGTACTTGGATTTACCCCGATGTATAATGAATCACTTAGGCCCGAACGAATCGCTTTAGCACTTTTTAATTCAGATACATTCTCCCTTTCAGGAAGCGATATCCCGGGACGCATGAACACACAAGAATTACTCTCTGATTATTTTGGATTATCACCTGCCTTTGCAAGTAACACATTTTTTAAACCACTTATTCGTAATCTTGAATTAGATATGGCTTTATATATTGGCCTAGATACATGGGTAAAAGGGATGTATGTACAATTTCGTGGACCAGGAGTATGGACGCAATGGGACCTAAAATTAACTGAAAGCAATCTAGAGGAAGGAACAACAACGCCTTTTCCTGCAGGATATATGGCTGAAAACACAGTATTTGCACCGTATGATTCTTTTACGCAAGCAATGAAAGGATTATATCCATTTGGTGAAGTTGAAAAACTTAAATACGGAAAAATATGTGGTGCACAAACATTAAGTGGACTTGCTGCTTTAGAAATGGTTTTTGGATATGATTTTATACGCAGAGAAACATCACATGTTGGATTTAATTTTCGTGCATCTGCGCCAACAGGATCACGACCAAAAGGTGAATTTTTTTTTGAACCGCGTGTTGGTTGCGGTAAACATTGGCAAATAGGAGTTGGTTTTACTGGTCATACAAGATTATGGGAAAAAGACGGAGAACAGGAACTCGGCATGTATGTTGATGTAAATTTCACGAACATGCTTAAAGCGCGGCAACGTCGTTCATTTGATTTCACTAAAAATGGATTTTTTAGTCGTTATATTTTAATAAAAGAATTCGATCAAAATGGAATTTTTATTGAAAAAATGTTGCCAGCTATTAATATTACAACACTTGAATGTAATGTGCATGTCAGCATACAGGTAGATATGGTATTTATGTTCGGATATACATATAACAATTTTGTTTTTGATATTGGCTATAATGGATGGATTAGAAGTAAAGAAAAAATATCACTTCGTGAATGCATAACACCTAATAAATATGGACTTAAAGGAATTCAATATGCAGTTGATCCAATTACTCAGCAACCGAACAATACAACAGAAAGTCTTGCAACTATTTTTGAAACACAACCGATTATTTCTGATGGACTTTTTCCCGTATTTCTTTCAACAAAAGACATTAATGTAAAATCCGCTGCATCACCGCTTATTCTAACACAAAAAGTTTTTTGGCATCTAGCTTATTCATGGCCAGAATGCAGAGATTATAATGCAGAACCTTTTTTTGGTATTGGCGCAGAAATTGAATTTGAAGGTATAAATTCAAGAAACGCCTACCAACCAACCAACACTACTATGGGACAAGCAAGTCTATGGTTTAAGGGAGGCGTTTCATTTTAACTATTTTACACTGCGTAATGCATGAACGTAATTAATAACATCTTGAACGTTATGTAATTTTTCTGCAGCTTCATCATTAATTTCAATACCAAACTCTTCTTCGATCTTCATAATAATATCAACCATATCAAGTGAATCAGCACCAAGATCCTGCAAGGTTGATTGTGCATTTATTGATGCTGCATCAATATGCAATTTTTCGGCAATAATAGAGATAATTTTATTGGTAGTTTCTTTTATTTCAATTGTCATTCATTAATCCTGTTTTTTTCATATTTTATAATCTTAATCGTTTTACATTTAATTCATATTACTTATACTAGTGCGCAGTAGCTTAAGACCAGTAATAGTTTTGGCTTTGCCTATAATAGATAAAAGATCAAAAACACCAGGTCCTGATGTTTTTCCTAATAATGCAAGGCGAATGGGCTGCAATAACGTTACTAATTTAACATTTAGCGCTGCTGCTAACTCTTTTATAAGAACTTCACAGCTAGCATGAGTAAAAAATTCTTGTTGCTCAAAAAGTTTTATAAGTGCATCAAGATGATATTTTGTATCAGGCGTAATCCATTTTTTCATATCATCAGCATTATGTTCATTCGTTCCATTATGCACTAAGAGTATTTCTTCAACAAGCATTTTCAAGGTTCTTACACGTTCTCTATACATTACAATAACTTGTTTAATTGTATCAACATCCCAACTACAACGAGAAAGAAAATTATGATCGACATCACGGACAATTGCGTCAATAATTTCTTCTGGTGTCATAGATTTAAGGTATACACTATTAACCCAAGCTAATTTTTCGAAATCAAATATTGCACCTTTTTTGCCAATAGTATCTAAAGAAAAATGCTCAATTAGATCTGATAATGAAAAAATTTCTTGATCACCATGTGACCATCCCAAACGTACCAAATAATTTAATAATGCATGCGGAATATAGCCATCACGTCGATATTCAACAACTGATGTTGCTCCATCACGTTTACTTAATTTATCACCGCTTGGTCCAAGAATAAGCGGCAAATGGCCAAATTGAGGAAGAGGATAACCACATGCTTCATTTAATAAAATTTGTTTTGGTGTATTAACTATATGCTCTTCGCCGCGAATAATATGAGTAATTCTCATAAATGCATCATCAACTACAACTACAAAATTATACATTGGAAAGCCACCAGATCGTAGAATAATAAAATCATCTAATTGATCAAGGCTGATTGTTATTTTTCCCTTAATTAAATCATTAAAAGAAACTTCTGTTCGATCAGTGGGAAGCTTAAAGCGCACGACATGTTGTCGTGTTTCATCATCCTTTTGCACAACACGATCACGACAATAACCATCATAAGTTAAAAAGAAATCATTGATTATTTCTTTTTGACAACGAGCTACAAGATCTTCTGGTGAACAAAAACAACGATATGCTTTATGTTCATCAATTAGCTGTTGTGCAACATTACGATGCTCTTCTATGCGTTCACTTTGCGTTACAATTTCTTCATCATGCTCTAACTGTGTCCAGGCAAATGAATGCAAAATTGAGTCACGATATTCCTGCGTTGATCGTTCCACGTCGGTATCTTCTATGCGAAGTAAAAACGCGCCACCATGATGACGCGCAAAAAGCCAATTAAATAATGCCGTTCGTAAGCCACCTATATGTAAATGTCCCGTTGGTGATGGCGCAAAACGGACACGAACTGTTTTATTAATACTCATCTATTTCTTCCACTAAACAATTATTAATGCAAGATACTCTTGTACCTTATGTGCCCATGGAGATGGTGCAATTTTTTCATCACGCTGTTCATCAACAAGCTTTTGCCATACTTCACGAGCTAAACTAATTTGATCATTTGACCAATAATAACGACCTAAATAATATTGTGCACTGTCGCGATATGGATTATTATCATTAAATGCTAAATTTTTTAATGCTTCTAGTCCCATGTTTTGTATGTCTATCTGCTCATCATCAAGCTGTATAAGCGCACGCTCTGTCTCATATAATGCAATAATCGGCGATCCTTCCATATGCGTAATCATATCATTAAGAGTCACAATCGCCTCATTTCTTTTATCTTGATTTAATAAAAGAATTACTTTATAGCCAAGATAATACGGTAAAAGTGATGAATGAGAATGGTTTTTAAACTGCTCTTCAAATTTTTCTAGTAACTTTGACCATTGAGGATCTTTTTCACGTGATATTGTGTCATATTCTATCATTAAATCGCCAAAATCATACTGAGCGGAGCGTTCTTTTTTTTGTATCCATAATTTATGCCCAAAAAATGACAACATTATAACAGCTAAAACGATAATACATAAAGCGATATATTTGCCTTGTGATCGAAAAAAAGTGATGAATGTAGTAAATAATGTTGTACTTTTTATTTTTTGAATAGCCATATTGCATAACTCCATTAAAAAACAATATTAAAGATATAACAAGTTACTGTAATCTATCATATCTATATAAAAAAATGAAGACGCTAAAATTGTGCTTGATGATGAATTGGTAATGGCTCTTGAGCAATATTCGCTGTTGTTTCATTCTTTTTTAACAATGCCTTAAGTGTTTCATTAAATGTTGGTACAATATTTTGATCAATCATTTTTTGTGCAAAAAAAATTGCCTCCATTATTGCTCGTTTTTTTGAAGAACCATGAGCAATTACTACCGCTCCATTAACACCTAATAAAGGAGCCCCGCCAGTGCGCGCATAATCTATTTTATCTTTAATACGACGTAGTACGGGATATGCAATTCTGAATAATATTTTCAAAAAAAATGATTGCGTTGTTTCCTGCCTCATCCAATCCATTACCGCAGCTGCAGTTCCTTGAATACTTTTAAGCAATATATTTCCCGTAAATCCATCAGTTATTACGACATCTGCTCGGCCAGAAAAAATATCACGTGCTTCAATATTGCCAATAAATTCAAGATCTGTATGCAACATTAAATCAAAAGTGTTTTTAACAAGTACAGATCCTTTATATGATTCATGTCCATTAGAAAGTAGTGCAATTCGAGGTTGTGCAATATGCTTAGTAAGCCGTACATATGCATATCCCATATAGGCAAACTGAACTAAATGCTCAGGCTTACAGTCAGAATTAGCCCCTAAATCTAAACAGAATAATGACCCATGCGTAGTTGGCAAAAAGCTACCAATTGCAGGGCGAATAACTCCAGGTACACGACCAATAATTACTGTTGCCGCCGCCATTACTGCTCCGGAATTGCCTGCAGAAACAAATGCATGAGCTTTGCCAGCATGTACAGCTTGTAACGCACGAACAATGGATGAATCTTTTTTACGTAAAATACCACGGATTGGATCTTCATCCATATCAATCACTTCAGAGCAATGAACAAGTTCAATGGGCAAGGATCGCCATCGAGGGCAATAGTGTGCTAACAATGGCATTATTTTATCTTGATTACCAAATAAAATGAGAGAAACTCCCTGTTGCGCTGCAGCCAATGCGCCTTGAACAGCTTCTTGTGGAGCATAATCGCCCCCCATTACATCAACCGCAATCATGAAAAAGCTCCCTATGATAATACAATGTTAATTTACTTAAGCTTGTGACTCATCAAATGATTTTTTTACTGGCGTTTTAGCAGTTTTTAAAGCAATACGTTTAATCTTTCTATCTGCTTTAGTAACTAACACCTTAACACCTTTGTAAAAACCACAGTTTTTACAAGCAGTATGAGGAACTATTGGGTCTTTGCAATTAAGGCAACCGGTAATTGCTTTAACTTTGATACCTTTATTTGCAAAGCGCGAATCACGACGGGCTCTGGAACGTTTTCGTTTTGGTACTGGCATAATATCATCCTAAAAAAGCTTAAAAAGTATACAATTACTGTTTATAATCAACATAAGAAATATTCATTATTATACGGTATTTCTTTTAATAACGCAAAATGAAATAGACCTAAATAAAGAAATTGTTATTTCTAGGACTTCCAATGGCCATTCTGCGATCAATAGTTAGGGGCATATAATAATTCATAATAACATTTGCAACATCCTTAATGAGCCCCACTTTTTGCAAGCCTGCGTATATTTCTGCATCAGAACAATGCGGGGTATGAGATAAAAATATATGATGAATCTTTTTTTGACGATTAGCGTTATCTATTTCATTTTTTGAGAAATATAATTTATATTGCCTTTCAGCGATATCTATCGGCCGTTCATAGTGAGCATTCCTGACATGTATATTAGCACCACTTTTGACACACCATTTAATAAACTCGTTTAATGGTTCATTGTTTCCGTTAGGATCTATTTTATCCAAAGGAAAATACTGTGTCTTGCCTTGCAACTGACTATTTAGGTACGATTGCTTTTGTTGTGGAGTATAATCTTTGATTAAATTCTCACAATCAGTAATATTTGGATAGTCATTATACAAACTGCCTTTTCTATTTAACCATTCTTTAGTATCACTACTTATATAAATAAAAGGATGTGTAAGTAATAGTTTGATTATTTCAAAATTCTCTCTTACTATAGCTAAATACAAAGAGCCCCATCCATCCTCATCTATTATATTAGGGTCAACTTTTGGATGCGCAAGTAATAGTTTTATTGTTTCAAAATTCTCTCTTACTACAGCTAAATAGAAAGGAGTCCATCCATAATCATTTACTATATTAGGGTCTAGTCTTGAATCTGCAAGCAGTGCTTTTATTTTTTTGAAGATCGTTAGATAGTACAGCTAAATACAAAGGAGTCCACCCACATTTATTTTTTTGATTTGGGCCTAATATATAATCTTTTACAAGTTCTATAGCATAATCGACTACATAATAGAACACCATGGAACATGTAATTGAATAAACTAGACACCTAGCTATTAATGCCACAAATGTGCGGTCCCTGTTGATCCCTGATTTGGTATCTTGAGTAAAAAATAATAATAAAACACAAAAAAAAATATTTCTATGATACATCTTTTGAATCCCAATACATTGCTTGTTAGGACAACACAGACCACATACCGGTAAAATCTTGCGCTACAATGCCATCAAGCTGTAAATTGAACAACTCTGATTGAATAATCTCAGGACTCAGCTGTGTAACAGCTATGATCATATCAAAAGAAGATGGTTGCTTACAGGCAGCAATAATTTTTTGCTGTTCACTCGTATACAGTGAACTTTCAATGCTATCGATTTTTTTTGGCGACACTACAGTGGCGACTGACTCAAAAGTCAATTGCAAAGCCTTTTCTTGTGTTACTTGCTTATCTGGTAAAATAATACGATCGCCAAATTCTTGTAAAATATCTGCACTTGTAATAACAAGCTTTGCACCATTTTGAATTAACATATTGCAACCTACACTCAGCTCATCATCAATAGGGCCTGGTATAGCAAAAACCTCTCTACCTTGTTCCATTGCATAATGTGCTGAAATTAATGCACCGCTTTTTTGCGCAGCTTGTACAACCAAGCACCCATGAGATAATCCTGTAACAATACGGTTACGTGCGGGAAAATTACCTGATAATGGTTGCATTTTCAGGGGGAATGAACTAACTATTAAGCCATTATGCTCAATAATAGCTTTAAATAGATTGGTATTGCTAGCGGGGTAATAATGCAATAATCCAGAACCAAATACAGCAATAGTTGCACCACCAGTTTTAATGGCTACTTCATGTGCCATAGTATCAATTCCTAAGGCACCACCGCTAACGATAATATAATTTGCTGCAACCAAATCTGGAATTATGCGATCAACTACTTGCTTGCCATATTTATCTGCTTTTCGAGCTCCAACTACGGATAGCGATTTTTGTGCTACATTAAAAAGAGACTGATTGCCTTGAAAATAGAGAATCGATGGTGGAAGATAAATTTCACGCAATAATTGGGGATATTCAGAATTTTGTATTGATAACCACTGTATGGTATGTTTTGCAATTAAGTGCAATTCATTTTCAAGAATTTTTTTATCTGACAAACCAATCGCAAGCTTTTGTGCAACGCGCTCAGTAAATCCAAAAATATTCATCCAATCAGTCTGTGAAAACAAATAAAGATCTGATGCTGAAACATCAGATCTTTGCATTTCTATGATTTTTTGAATGATGGCAGGACCGATAGTATCTAATAGCGTAAGGTGAAGAATAAATTCTGAATTTATCATACCGTGTTAGTGTTCATATTATAACTTAAAATTCTACTTCTTCATCTTCATTATTATCATCATTTTCATATTCTATATTAAGCTCATTTTCATCATGATTGTCGTTTTCATCTTCTTCTTCATTTTCAGTATATTCATCTTCTTCGCCTTGCTCCTCTTCCTCGTCAACAAAAGGTAGCGAACGTGTTTCAATTATAGTGCCGACATCGCCATTAGAATCGTCTCCTATAGTTTCTTCACCGCCTTCAAACGCAACCACGTTGTGTAATTTTTGACTATCATCAAGCCTAATTAAACGTACACCTTTTGCTTGACGACCCATTGCACGAATATCTTTAGCTGAAAGACGTATAATTTTACCCGCTTGATCAATCAAAAGTATATTTGAATCATCATGAACAATGGTAAGACCAATTACAGAACCATTACGCTTTTCAGTTGGAATAGTACGAACACCCATACCGCCGCGATGAGCAACGCGAAAATCTGCTATGCGAACTTTTTTACCATAGCCATGTTCAGTAGCAAAAAGAATTTCACCGTGATCAGAGAGTACTTCCATGCCAATCACACGATCATTTTTCTTAACACGAATACCCATAACACCACTAGCTTGACGCCCCATTGAGCGTACTTCGGTTTCATTAAAACGAATACCTTGGCCACGAGCCGTTGCTAAAACAATAGTGTCGCTACCACTACTTAACGAGCAAAATATAAGCTCATCACCTTCTCGTAGTGTTATGGCGCGAATACCAGTTGCACGAATTTTAGAAAAATCTGATGCGTCAGTACGCTTAATAATGCCTTCACGCGTAACCATAACCATAAACTTTCCTTCCATATAGCGCGAAGGTAGTAATTTTACTACATGTTCACCATCTTGTAATGGTAATAAATTAACGATTGCACGACCACGAGCGATACGTGATGCCTCAGGAACTTCAAAAGTATTTAAACTATATACACGTCCTAAATTAGTAAAAAAGAGTAGCATATCATGTGCTTTTGCAACGAATACATCCTGCACTATATCGCCTTCCAGTGCAGTTAGGCCCATTTTGCCTTTACCGCCACGGCGCTGCACTCCAAAGACTGTCAATGGAACACGCTTAACATAACCTTTCATGGTAAGCGTTATTACTGCTTCCTCGTCAGGTATTAAATCAGCCTCGGTTAAAATATCAATCGCGCCTTCAATTTTAGTACGGCGTGCATCATTATAGTTGGTTTTAATATCTTCTAATTCTTTGATAATTTCTTGCTTAAGGATAGGTTCATTTTCAAGGATAGATTGAAAGTAAATTATTTTTGTTTTAATCTCTTCCATTTCACTATAAATTTTTTCCTGTTCAAGGCCGGTTAAGCGTTGTAAACGCATTTCCAAAATAGCTTTGCCTTGTTTTTCAGATAGCAAAAATCTTTTGTTAAGCAACGTGGTTGCTTCATGCACGGTGGGTGATTTTTTAATAAGCGCAATAACTTCATCAATACTATTTAAAGCAATAATAAAGCCTGCCAATAAGTGTTCACGTTCTTGCGCTTTATTGAGATCAAATTGAGTGCGACGATAAATAATTTGTTGTCGATGATATAAAAACTCACTCAGTAATTGACGCAATGAAAATACCAATGGTTGATTATCTAAAAGACCCAACATAAGAATAGAAACAGATGTTTGTAAATTAGTATGTTTGTATAGCTGATTAAGCGTAACGCTTGGAATTTCGCCACGCTTAAGGTCAATCACTAAGCGCATACCTTTTTTATCTGACTCATCTTTAATGTTTGAAATGCCATCAATAATTTTATTTTTTACTAAATCAGCAATTTTAATTGTTAAATCTGCTTTATTAACTTGATAAGGCAATTGAGTAATGACAATACTTGTACCCTTATTTGCTTTTTCTTCAAATTCTGCGACGCCACGTAAAATAACGTTACCTCTACCGGTTCTATAGGCTTTTACAATGCCAGCACGTCCACAAATAATTCCACCTGTTGGAAAATCTGGCCCTGGAATATACGTAAATAATTCTTCATCAGTTATGTGTTCATTTTGTATCATAGCCAAAAGGGCGCTAACAACTTCACCTAAATTATGAGGCGGAATTGAAGTTGCCATACCAACAGCGATACCTGCGACACCATTAATAAGAAGATTAGGTAATTTACTTGGCAAAACAATAGGCTCTACCGTTGATTCATCAAAGTTTGGTGTAAATGATACTGTTTCTTTCTCAATATCAGCTAAAATCTCTTGTGCAATACGAGCCATACGAACTTCAGTATAACGCATAGCCGCTGCATTATCTCCATCAACAGATCCCCAGTTACCCTGACCATCAAGCAATGGATATCGCTTTGAAAAATCTTGAATTAAACCAACCATTGATTGATAAACTGCCTGATCTCCATGAGGGTGAAATTTACCAAGCACATCACCAACAACACGTACGGATTTATGATATGGTTTATTATAAAAAAAACCAAGTTGATGCATAGTATATAATATACGGCGATGCACTGGCTTCAATCCATCTCGTATATCGGGAAGCGCTCGACTAACAACAACGGACATTGCGTAATCGAGAAAAGAGTCTTTCAATTCTTTTTCGATCAAAATTGGCTTTATAGGTATATTTTTATTGTTCACGGTTGAAGTGGGACGTTCCATCAAATTAGCCCTTTTCTCGCATCAAAAAACAGTGTCAAAATTACTTAAAATATACAATTAGTATAGCAAGAAACAGCAATTATAACAAGCATAATATATGCTCAACAATGCTTTTACATTATAAATCAAGATAGATGATCAGGGTAAAGTTAAAATGAGTCTATTTTTTATTGTATCGTTAAGAACTTAAAGATTTGGTAACTATATGCAGAACTTATTGCACAGTTTTTTTATTGCAATAAAAGACATATAAAGCTTGAAGATAAAGCATTTTTATGCTATACCTTCAAGTAATAAGTTTAATCTATAAGGAAAAATATCTATAGTTATGGGAAATTTTTATGAATAAAATAATAAATGGTTTATTGTTAATCTTAGTCGTGCAAATTACACATATTCTTTCTATGGAAACATCAGAACACATTATGTCATGTTATGTGCTCATAGAGCCGATAATACAGAAAATAAAATCATCATCGTCTACTCAAAAAAGAAAATCAGTTTGCCCTGTATCTATTGATGATGAAATCAACACATCTGTTCCAAAACATCATACAACGCCAAGTAATAATCCTTATACAAATTCTAATATGGTTCACGATGTTTCTGCTCCCTCTGTTATATATAATCGATCTTACTGTATACGTGATGTTTCAGATAGCGATGAGTGTACTTCAGATATTGACGAAGATGAATTTGAAAAAAGGCAACAAAAAGGCCCAATAAATAATGCGTCACAAGACCATAATTTAAGTGCTTTTAGTGATGTAAAAAATCTTATGGAAGAAGAAGAACGAAGAATATATACGAATAGTATGTTGAACACATTTCAACCTATCATGGATATTGCCCTTACTGCATTAAATATTAAAGGATCTATTGAAAAGCGCACTTTAGAAATCGAGAAAAACAATAGAATGAAAAATTTCTTACGCAATCAATATTATAAGAAACATAAAACGCTTACAAATAAACTAGTTAAGGATTCAACCAATGAGACACGTAAAAAACAGGTTAATTCACATAAGGTGTTAATATTAGAAGAATATACACATAAAGCAGACAAAATTGATCAGTATAATACAACAATAAAAGAAATGATTGCAGAAAAAAAACAAGACATTCAACAATATAAACAGATCTCTGGAAAATTTTACAACATAGCAGATTCTGCTATTTCCCATCATACTAATGATACTACAGAAGAAATTAACAATGCATCTGGTGAATTAAAAAATCTTAATAATACTATTAAAAAAAGAAAATATGAAAAATATATAGCCCAACAGAAAGCTAATCTTGAAAAAAATAATCACAAAAATAAAGAGCCTCGATTTTATTAATGAATGTTTAATATATACAAGCATAATGGCTTTAAAATAAGCTACTAAAAAAAACTTTATTTAAATTCTTTTATAACTTATTTGCAGTAATATGTCTAATTTACACAGGAAATGCTTTATGAATAAAATAATAAATATCTTATCATTGATCTTGATCACACTGTTTTTGCATGTCTCTCCCATGGATAATTCATTAAATACAAGGTATAATCTTAGGGACAGAAAAGACAAAAATAATAAAGATATAAAAAAAAATGAAAAAAGTAAGAAAGCACTGGATGCGCCGAAAAAAGCAGGATATACAGGTTGCCAAACAAATAAAGTTGCTCTGAATCAAAATGACGTATTTCCACTATGTGATAATTCTACAACAACACCTACAACATGCGAGATTAAAGCATCCCAAACACCTGAAATGTCTTTAATAGCAGGTACTATAGTTTTTGCTGAAACTCTTCGAGAATTCATTTCACCACAAGAGCAAACAACACCTGGCCAAGAGTTACCAATACCAATACATCATTTCTTAACTAGAGATTATCTCTTAGATACCATATCTCGACTACAAGGCTCTTTTGCGGTATTGCTTGCAATACAAAAAGAAAAAGATACAGTTAATAAAGAAATAGTGACAAATGCAAATGACAATATCATTGATGAACAAATCGTTGATTATGCAACATGTATTAATAATCTTAGTACTTTATCAAATGATATAGACAAAAATTATAGTGTTGATGATGACCAAGAAATCACTAATACTCTTACAATAGTAGAGAATTATAACGAGACTTTAAAAACAATAATTTATAATAGCTTACCGGTATCAATACCTACAAATAAAAGAAAATATAACCTTACCAATGAAGATGATCAAAGAGGTTTTAAAAAAATAAAATCATTAGATTCTTATTTTTTTTCTAATAGATAAGGAAATATTCGGGCAAAGCGAAAAATTAAACCCTATACGTTGTTAAAACTTGATAGAATTAAAATTATTTATATTTAATTTAGCTTACATATACAGATGTTTTTTTGAACATTATCACATATCAATTCAGAAAATGTTTGAAGACCAATCGGAAATTCTTTCATGTTTATGAATAAAAAGTTGAATCAAACATTATTATAAATATATAATATTTGATTCAACTTTAGTTTTTTTTAACAGATCAAGTCGTTTTTGCTTAAAAGTATAAAATTCTATTTTACATGAATCATAGTAGAATAATACCACAAACAGAAAGCATATAAAAAAAACTATATCGTTTTCTAAAATGCTTGGCCGAACGTTAAAAACCATGCAAAAGAACGCTCAACTGGAATCTGTTTACGCCATTTCCAGCCAATATCAAAACGCAAAGGGCCTAGTGGAGTAAAAATACGTAAACCAAATCCAGTAGCTGCTAAAACATCTTGTCGTTTAAAATCAGCAAATAACGTACCGCTTAATGCTCCCAAATCCTGAAACAATACTGCGCCAATCTTTTTTTTATATAATGGAAGACGCAACTCAATATTAGCATTTACCATCGATCTTCCTCCGCGAGGAACAATGTGTTCGTTATTTTCTTCATCAACAAATATTCCAAGTGGGGGCGCAAGATCGGCTTCATATCCACGTAATGAATGAGAACCACCTAAATAAAATCGTTCTGATGGCATAATTGCAGAAAATTCACGATAAAAAATATGGCCACAACGAAACCGTAATGCAGCAACAACAGTTTTTAAAGGAATAAAGAGTGACTGTTCACATAATAATTTAAAAAATGATGAATCTTTATATTTTTTTTTGACCGGTATCATTCCTTTTAATGAAAAAAGAAATAATCCACCACGCGTTGGATATAATAAATCATCAAGCCATTCGATCATAAGTGTTGGTTCAATAAAAACGAAGGGGACTAATTTATCGATTAACTGAGGCTTAAAATCAATTGCACGCGCAAATGATAATTGCTGCACATTATCTTTGATATGTATTTTCATCCATTCAAATCCATTATTGCAATCAATATTAAAGTGTTTTGATTTTTTTTGTATACCTAAAAAAAAACCGTTCTGTACCAATGTATACAAGTCATTATCGCTTCCAATAAATCCAGGCTGATCGTAGATAATACTATAAATTTGCAATGTAGTAAAAAATGGATATTTCATAAACCAAGGGCGACGATAACAACCAACAATTTCACGATGTGATCGTGCAAAGTCACAATCAAATCGAATTTGATCAGCACAATTACTAGGGTTTTTGATTAATGTTGTTCCACCAATTTTATATGTTAACCCAGAAAATGTTTGATATTTGCGAACATGCTGTAATTCAAGCCCTGCACGAGTTCTAATTTCATATCGATCATCAGGATGAAGTTTTAATAGTATAGATCTGTTTTCATGCGCGTAACTACCGTCAGCAGAAAAATGAATTGTTTCAAATATTTCTAATTCCTTTAAAGCAGTGAATGTTTGTTTTATTTTTGTCTGATCCCATAGCTCACCTTCTTTATAGCATAAAAAAGGTTTGACACACGAAAAAGGAATTGATGAGCTACCAGACATAATCGTTTTACCAAAACGAATTTTTTCTCCGGAATCAACACTCCATCGCAGAGAAACATCTGAGTTAAGTGATTCTATAGCTAATGTAATCTTAGGGTATAAATAACCGAGTGATTGAAAATGAGCAACTAGAAATGCACGTTGTTCATCGATTACTTTGTTTGTAAAAGGAATATTTCCTTCAATAATTATTTTTTTAAATGGATCATATTCATTGAACTCAGAATGACCGTTAACAGAAACAGTTTTAATTTGTTTTTGACCGCCTTCATCAACAGTAACAACTAATGCATATTCATTTTTTTCATTTTTCTCAACTACATCATGATGAATTACAGTAAACGCAGGAAACCCTTGATTAAAATAAAAATTTGTTAAAAGGTTAATTGCTTTATCATACAAATATGTATCAAAATAAGAATGTTTTAATAATTCACCAAAACATTTCTTTTTTATAACATCTTGATGGCCATATGTTCCATTTTTTATTTCGATGGCTGTGATAATCGCACGCGGTCCTTCTTTTATGATAAAAAAAGAACGTTCTTTTTCTTCTTGAGTTATCACTTCAGCATTCAAAAATCCTTTGCTTTTATAGGCGCGAACTATCTCCTCTGCTAACAATGAAGCAGGCAATAACCATGTTGATTGACCAAAGACTAAAATCTTATCGAACAATTGTCGTTTAGAAAAAAAACGATGTCCAAAAAAAACAATTTCTTTTTTTTGATGTATAGTTACTTTCCAACATACATTCACGACAGAATGTACATAATCAATAGTGTGCTCGCTATCAATAGTCGTATGGAGAAAACCTTTTTTTGCCAAATAATTTTTCATAATAATTATTTCATTATGTAATTGTTCTTGAATAAATACAGATGATGATAAATCACGCGAAAGTTTTTTTTGCACAAGTTTGCATAGTTTATCGTTATCTTCATATATAGCATTATCACTCTTTATTTCAACGATATGTGTACCGAAATAAAATTGTTGACCTTTTTTAATAGAAATATGAACTATTACCTCTTTTGTGTAATGATTATATTCAAAAAAACTTGATATATTTTGATTAAAATATCCATTACTGATCAAATAATCTTTTATTTTTGTTAATGAGTGATCATGTTTTGATTGATCGAAATTATCGCCTCTTTCCATAAGATACAACTGTAATAATGATTGTTTACGTTGATACATATTATGAATTTTAATTTTTTTAAAAATCCAAGCTGCTTTAAAAATAAGATGTACGCTTATTCCATGATCATCAATAACCATTGTCATCTGAATCATTGAATATTTATTTTTTTTAGCAAAGCGCCCAATCGCTGCTATGATATCTTCACTGTTGATTACACATCCCTTATCAAAGCCCATTAAATACAAAAACTCTTGTTCTTGTAATATAACATCTGATTCAAAAGAGAGGTTTGTAAGAATAGTTGGAGAAATTAATATATTTTTAATTACTTCTTTATCGATATAGTCATGAGACATTACCGTAAAAGGAATACGATTATTTTCTTGTTGAGCATTAACTAATCCAAAACAAAAAAAGGACATAATAATTATTAGATGACATGCCAACGATTGGTTCATACGATACAATAACACCTGAAAGGTTAACTAACTTTATGGTACATACCCTTTTAGTGTATCAAAAATAGAGATGTTCGTATCATAACAATACACAACTGTTAATACATTTTTTTATACATTGAACAAAAGAATCACTACATTATTCTAAAATGCGAAACATGCCACGATAATCTCGTTCTTTTAGGAATGGTTCAACATGAACCATGTCAGGAGTATAATCGCCAAACCCTTCATGAATAATATCCAAAAAATTATCAATATTGCTTTTTAAACCGCATGCAATAACAACGAATTCATTTGATTGAACAAGCTGTACTGTTCCTTCTAAGTCTAATTTTCTGGCAGCCTTTTGAATGAAATTGCGAATATCGTTATCTAATGTTTTTGATACCAATGTAATTTTAAGACATTTTTTCATTTCTCAATCCTTTTAGTAAAACTTCTCGAAAAAAATACCAAATTAGAACTCTGTATGTCAAAGAATTTAAACAAAAATTACTAGAATCGTTCTGGACTTTACAGCCATTACGAGTAAACTAAATACGTCTTTTAGAATATATATAATAAGGAATCAAAATAATGCAAAAGATTCGCGTGCGTTTTGCTCCCTCTCCTACAGGCATGATGCATTTAGGCAATGTTCGCGCTGCGGTAATTAATTTTTTATTTGCTAAACAAAAAAATGGTGATTTCATTATTCGCATTGAAGATACCGATGCTCAACGTATGTTTGACCCTGAAGCAAAAAAAATTCTTGAAGATCTTGCATGGCTTGGTCTTTCATATAATGAAGGCCCCTATATTGGTGGACCATATATACCTTATTATCAATCTGAACGAACTCATCTTTATCAAGAACAACTTACTATTTTCGAAAGACAAAAACTAATTTATCGTTGTTTTTGTACCGAAAAAGAACTAGAAACAAAACGGCTACGGCAACAAGAATTTAAACTACCACCTCGGTATGATCGTACCTGTATGGCACTATCATCAGCAGATATTGATTCTCTTCTTTCAGAAAATAGTCCTTATATTTGGCGTTTTAAATGTGATCACAGTTTATCAGTAACAATTACTGATTTAGCATATGGAAATATAACGTTTAATTTAAGTAATTTTTCTGATTTTGCTATTACGCGTCAAGATGGTAGCTTTACTTTTATATTTGCCAATTTTGTTGATGATTTACTCATGAATATTACTCACATTTTTCGTGGAGCAGATCATCTTTCAAACACTGCTAATCAAGCTGCTTTATTTCATGCTATTAATGCTCCCTTGCCAGTTTATTGGCATTTACCAATTTTAGTAAATCTAGAAGGAAAAAAACTTTCAAAGCGAGACTTTGGATTTTCATTACGAGACCTTAAAGATGCTGGATTTTTACCGGAAGCAATTGAAAACTATGTTTCTATTATTGGTGGATCCTTTAAAAATGAAATTATGTCACTTGAAACGCTTGCGACAACCTTTAATTTTGACACTATCAATGCATCAAGTCATATTACCTATGATCTTGAAAAACTTAAATGGGTAAATAAAAATTGGATTAATCGCTATGAACCTGAAAAATTAACTTCTCAATGTAGACCTTTTCTGGAAACCGCATATGATGAAAAAGCAAAGAATATTGATATCGCGACAATGACTCACTTGATTCAAATTATCAAACCAGAATTGACAACCACCAGTGATATAGTTCATGCTCTTGAATTTTATTTTATTGAGCCACACGTAATTTTAGCTGATATTGAGGCATGTATATCATTAGCAGCATATCCATTAATAAAAAATATTATTACTAAGTATAAGAATCTTCTTATAACAGATGCTTTACAATTTGTGTCACAAATAAAATTAGCAGCAAAGGATGAAGGTCTTTCATTAAAAGAGTTATTCTGGTTTTTACGTCTTGCCTTAATAGGAAAAGCACATGGACCAGGAATTCATGAACTTATCGAAATGCTTGGTGCACCCAGAGCTTTAAGTAGAATAGAAAAAACATTACGATTGATTGATTGAATTTTCTAGACGATTTGGTAGCTTTTTAAGGTCACGCACTAAACCTTTTGAGTGAAAATAATGCATTAAAGCTAAAAAATGTTCTTCAGTTGACGGTGGAACAAAAAATTCAAATAAACTTTTTGAAGGATCAAGCGTACGATCAAAGGCAATGTGGTCGCAACTTCGTAAAGCAGCAGTAACATACCAACATAAAGCACGCTCAACATACGCTTGATAATAGGAACAATATAATGAATTTTGCATAAATCTATCACAATAAAATGTATACAGTAATATCTTTTTTTATAGTATATAAATAAAGATAATGTGAAAAACACGAAATCACAATGATCTCTTTTTTTTCATATGATCAATATGTAACATTTGTGCATATAGATTTAAAATATAATAAGCTTTAAAGTTGACTGCATAACTATAACAATGATATAAATAGATGATTTGTTTCTGACAAACAATAAAAAGGAATAATATGCCTCGCGACAAACAAAACAAACTACCCCAACAATTGCTATCTTTATTACTATTTTTTACCCTAACGCTGGTAAACATTCCATTATGTGCTCACTTGTCATCTCTTGCCAAAAATGATGCTTTACCAATGTATACTACACTTAATATAGATGAAGAATTATTACTTACCAAAGAGCAATTACTTTACAAAGATTATGATTGGGCTGAAAAGAAACGAAGTAGAGGTATTTTTTCTTTTTCTCCTTTTGCACAAAATGCTGATCGCGGTAAAACTATTAAAGGACAACAACAAAATAATCTTATTGCTCCTCCAGGTACCGTGCTTATCGATACTCCTCTTGGTGATTTAACGGGTAGAACGGGTATGATTGCTCTTTTATATGGTGCCATACCACAAGGTCAAACACTTGCACCAGCATTAGTTACGGCAAAAAATGCACTTTTTCCTGGTAGTATAGGGCAAGTGGTTAATGATGAAGCAAAAATAGACCCAGATCAACTTTTTGGCTTTTTTTCTTTTCCAGAAACGTATCGTAAACGTGGTGTTGCAGCGCAATTAGCTGTTCGTTTCGCTGACAATTTCGGTTTTTATATTCAGGGGCGTGTTAGTACCATCCGCCAGGTTTCCGAAGATACAATTGATTTAACTGATGAAAATGGCTCATTCGAAGGTCTTAGTGGAGCTGAGGTCGATTTATATTTAATGGATGAGCTGCACACCATTGCTGATCAGATTGGCATTAATTTGTGTGATTTTATTAAAACATCGATAGAAGAAGTTCGCTTTAATCTCTTCTGGCGACAAGCATTTGAAATTAACAAGGAAGCACAAAGCGATTGGGCAAAATTCTTAATTATCCCCTATGTTGAAGTTGGTGCATCCGTCTCTCCGGGAAAAAAAGACAATGAACATATGTTTTTTGCTGCGCCATTTGGCAATAATGGTCATCCAAGTGTTGGATTTACGACAGGAGTTAATTTTGATTTTCTCGAAACAATAGAAATTGGTGGGGAAGTTGGCTATACTCATTTCTTTACCCGTAGTTTTTGTCGACCAATCCCAAATAGTGAATTTCAAACCAATCTATTTCCTTTTTCAACCAATGTTAGTGTAAGCCCTGGTGATAACTGGTTCTTTGGTGCACGTATTGCAGCATATCACTTTATAGATAAGCTTTCTATGTACTTTGAATGGTTTGTGCTTGACCATCAACAGGATGACATAGATCTCAAAAAACCTGATCCAGCTTTTCTTCCAAAAGTACTTGAATGCACAACTAGTTTTAAAACAAAACTAGGCAATGCAGGCTTTAATTATGATTTATCTCCAAATGTTGGCGTGGGATTTTTGTGGCAAATACCATTTTCACAGCGTAATTCATATAGAAGTTCTACTTTAATGGCTAGTTTAAACGTAACATTCTAGACAGTAGGCTTAAAATTAAGTACTATAGTATGTAGTGTGTAAAAAAGTGCTGCATACTATAGTAATATTGAGTAAAAATATATATAAAGAAAGGTGATTGTTTAGTTATGTCAAAACGATCAAATATCGAAATTTCTGTGAGTGGACACATTGATAAAGCTCTCAGACAACTTAAAAAAAAGATAGAACGTGAAGGCATTGTACGAGATATGAAACGTACTGTTTACTTTGAATCTACTACACAAAAAAGAAGAAAACGTCTTGTGCGTGCTATCAAGCAAAATATGATGCGCATGATTACTCAAGGCACAGCCCCTAAAGATTAATACCCATGAGCAAACAACAGCAAGAAATAAAAAAAGCACAAAAAGAGTCATATTTTTATAGAGAAATTTCTAATTTCTTCTTACAAATTACGCTTGATGAACCGCGTCTGACCGGATTGTATATTAATAAGATTAGCCTTTCTTCAGATGGCGGATCATGCACTGTTTTATTTCTTGCCTCACATGGCAAAACTGAATTTGAAGAAAAATTACCAATACTTATTCTCTATAAACCTTCCTTACGCTCTGCCTTAGCAAAAACATCTCACGGACGGTACACGCCAAATCTTATTTTTCGCTATGATGAAAGTTATGAGAAAACGGAAAAAATCAATCTCTTGATCGATAGACTTAAAAATGAAGGAAAACTATAATTCTTTATTTTTTAACTCCTTTTTTTTTATGCTGGGGCTCATTTTTGAATGTTCTTGCATATCGTTTAATAAAAAATCAATCTATAATAACTCCCCGATCATCATGTCCACATTGTCATAAAATTATTGCTTGGTATGATAATATACCGGTTATTTCATGGGTATTGCTTAATGGTAGATGTCGAGTATGTCATCAACCAATTTCCTTTTTCTACCCATTCATTGAAATGTTAACAGCAATTCTTTTATCTTTTCTTTATATTTTTATTCCGCATCACTATTTTTTTGCCTATTTCATATTTTTCTCTGCACTCATAGTGACTATTCGTTCTGATGCTGAAACAATGCTTATTTCACGATTTACAACGCTATTTCTTGTTCCTTTTGGTTGTATTTTCAGCGCATATGGATTGTTGCCATTGTCATTAACTGAATCTATCTTAGGAGCATTTTTTGGATATTCTTTTTTGTACATTATCAATAGTATTTTTAAATATTTGCGCAATATAAATGGTATTGGTGAAGGAGATTTGGATCTGATCTTATTTATAGGATCATTTACTGGTGTAGCAGGGTGTTGGATGAGCATCACGATTGGTTCTATTCTTGGTTCCCTTTACGGTCTTATGTATCTCACATTTTTATATTTTAGCAAAGATAATAATGATTCGCTATATGACACAAAAATACCTTTTGGTCCATTTTTAGCATGCGGCGCGTTAATATTTATCTTTCTACAAAAACATATATTTTATTACATATTGCTCTAGTAAAAAAATAAAATTACACTAAATCGTCGTGTGCAATAACTATATTATTGTTTTCATCAATTGTTATAATATCAAGATCTCCATCACCATCTATATCACCAGCTGCAACAGCAACAAATCCTGTTTTATCTGCACGTGAACCTTGGAGTTGTGATCCCGTAGCGCCTAATTTACCTACAAAATTATTTCGACCCTCTACTCCCGCAAAACCATAGGTATAATATGCTTTACCTTCTGGTTTCCATCCAATACCGCCTTGTCCAATCAATATATCAGAGTAAGTTCCATGTTCTGCCAAATATGCCTTTTCTGCTGCATAAATAGAACTTAAGTTCATATACGCTTCAGCTCGTTTTGCTTTAGCTAAAAAACGAGTAAAATTAGGAACAGCAATCATTGCAAGAACCGCCATAATTGCTACCACAACCATTAATTCAATTAAACTAAATCCATTACTATATTTCATTATTAGTACTCCTGTTACTACAATATCTATTTATCTTTTTCATGTTAACGAATAATACTATATAGCTGGCAATAGTAACGCTAAAATAAAATGTACTTTTTGTTGCAAATCAAATAGAAAAATTTAACATTTAAAATCAGACACAAAGATTTTGTTTTAAAACTACTTATTGTAAACAAAATTAATTAAAAATAAATATTAGACTTGTAATGAGTCATTTAATCAAGTTACTGTAGTATCATTTTTTTTAAATCATAATTATTTACACCATATAAAAATAATAATTTTTTTGTGTAATAATTAACGTATTCTTTTCTTTACCACTTCTATGCAAATCAGTAAAATTAATACTACAGTTTGATATATGTACACAATAAAAATCAAAAGACTAATGTATATGCAAAAATTACGTATTGGCGTTCTTATGGGTGGTAAGTCACTGGAAAAAGAAGTTTCTTTTAATTCTGGAAGAACAATATGTGATCATTTGGATACAACGCGTTATTCTATTATTCCTTTATTTCAAACTAATTCAAAAATATACCTATTGCCATGGCGTTTTTTGCATAGAGGAAAAACAACTGATTTTGAGCATCGACTTGAAAAAGAAGCAGAATATATTGCGTGGGATGATCTAAAGAATCATGTTGATTTTATTTATATTGCGCAGCATGGTCGTTACGCTGAAGATGGTACATTACAAGGTTTTTTAGAAATATTAGGTATACCTTATTTAGGATCAGCTGTTTTTGCTAGCGCTTTACGCATGGATAAAATTGCACAAAAAACTTTTTTACGCAGAGTAGGAATTATAACACCGCACTATATTATTGTAGAACCATATAAAATTGAACAGTTTACATACTACAAAAATATTATTTTAGAAAAACTTATTGCTGCAAAAATAACTACTAATTATGTTATTAAGCCATGCAATGAAGGATCAAGTATAGGCATTTCGATTATTAATACACTTGATAATCTTGAAGCTGCGTTACGTCATGCTTGTTTTATTGAACAAGGCAAAAAAAAACGGGTACTCATTGAAGAAAAAATTATCGGCATGGAATTTACGTGCATTGTATTAATGGATTACACAACCGGTAAATTTTTTGCGTTACCTCCCACTGAAATTGTTCCTGAAGAAGGTACAACATTTTTTGATTATGAACAAAAATATATGCCTGGACGTGGCATAAAGCGTACCCCTGCACACTGCAGCATAGATATTATCGTGCGTATTCAAGAAACCTGTCTTGCAGTAACTCATGCGCTTGAATTTTCTACCATGAGTCGTATTGATGGTTTCGTTGCTGCCGATGGCACTATCATTATTATTGATCCAAATACACTTTCTGGTATGGCACCATCAAGTTTTATCTTTAATCAGGCAGCTGAATATGGTATGAGCCCTTCGCATGTTATCAGCCATATTATTGCAACTGAGCTTCATCAGTACGGAATGCTGGAGACAATTGTTGATAACGAAAAACGGAAATCATTAACGATGCATACGCAAAAAATTCGTGTTGCTATATTGCTTGGCGGAAAATCTAATGAAAAAGAAACATCACTTGATTCTGGCCGCAATGTCTATTACAAACTTTCACCGCATAAATATGATCCCATTGCTATTTTTATCAGTGATACACTAGAGCTATATATGCTTACTCAATCACAACTTGTACGTAATTCAACTAAAGAAATCAATGAATTAGTTACACCATCACAAAAGATTAAATGGGATGACTTACCAACTATTGCAGATTTTGTTTTTATTGCGCTTCATGGTGGACACGGAGAAGATGGTTCTATTCAAGGTGCTCTTGAAATACTTGGTATGCCGTATAATGGGTCATCGGTATTAACAAGTGCATTATGCATAAATAAGTATAAAACAAATCAATTTCTTGTTATGCATAATTTTGATGTTCCAAAAAATATTTTTATCACAAAACAAGAATGGGAATTATATCCTAATAATGATATGTACACAAAAATTATTGGTACATTGCAATTTCCAATGATCGTTAAACCACATAATGATGGTTGTAGCGTCATGGTACAAAAAATAATGAATAGTAATGATCTGATTACGGCAATAAATCAAGTTTTAGAATATAAATCTGCTGTACTTATTGAAGAATATATTAGTGGCATGGAACTAACAATAGGTATTGTTGGCAATGAAAATCCGCGTGCATTGCCACCAAGCCAAACAATAACAACCAATGGGATTCTTTCAATTGAAGAAAAATTTTTACCTGGTGCCGGTGAAAATCAAACACCAGCTCAACTATCTCAATCTGCGCTTGAATTTATACAAAAAACCGTCGAACGTGTGTATACAACAGTACAATGTAAAGGCTACGCTCGTATTGATTGTTTTTATCAAAGTGATCAACAAAGCCCTACTGGTCATGAACGAGTTATTATTTTGGAAATTAATACATTGCCTGGTCTAACACCAGCAACATGTTTATTTCATCAAGCTGCTGAGATTGGCCTTAAACCAATGGATTTCATTGATAAGCTGATTACATTGGGATTTGAAGAGCATGCGCCTATGGATGCTGTTTTTAAAGATCAAGAGTCAAATAAAATATTATAAAATTTAAAATAATTGTGTTGTTGCTAGAAAATTTAAAAAAATTAATGGATTTAAAATGAAAATTATTAGAATAGTCCTTATGGTGAGTGTTGTAACTACGATGCAGAGTTTATCATGTATGGAGATGACATTTGGTACATTATTAGAAAACTATAAAAGATTCATTCAGTTTGATAATAGAGTAGCTGTATTACCAAGTCTATTTCATAGAATTACTTCTTTTGATGAAAAAAATCAGAATGAAATGGTTAGTTATGCACAAGGTACTTACCCGCTTATTCATAGCGAAGTGATAAAGTTATGTGACAATTTTATTACATTTAAGATGCAAGAAGGCAGTAATGTTGAAAAAGCATTGTATAAAAACATGACTGTGGCATCGTTTATAACGCGTTGTTTTAAGAAGCGGCCGTTAACATTTTGTACTTCGGAAGATAATGCTTTATTGCGTGATGGCACAGTATGTAATGATGATAATAATGCCTTAGTTGATTTTGCAAAAATAGGAGCTGATGATCAAGTTGTAGAAGGTGAAGCATTATTACCGCTTAAAAAATATATATCTTATGAAGAAATGCAAATATCAGCTTTGCTGGGTATATCGAGTCCGACAAGATTTATTAATGATGGAAACCGCTACAATAAAGGTAATGTAGCTAAGCAAAATACTTTTCAAGAATATGGTATCTATAGTGGACTGGTTGGAGCTCGTTTTGAAAAACAAGGCTTAATGGAATGGCAACATATTATTATAACAGAAACGCAAAATGTAGAAGCTAACGGATATGGGCTTGAAAAGTGCGATAAAGGTTCGCTCAAATTATGGTCTGAATTTTATGGCTGTAAATTTCCAACATTGGCTGAGGCGAAAAAAGATAGTAGTAATAAGTATATTCTTCTTGGTGAAAGCAAATTCTATTTTAATACAGAGGTGTATAAAAAACGGATACGATACGTAATTGAACCTTTTTTATTAGATGCTAATAAGCGAGGAAAAGCTGCTAGCAAACAAGTTTATGTATATGCAGTTGCTATTGGCCTTGGGGTATGGGCTATTGAAAAAAAAATACAAACAAAATGTATGATCGAAGTATATAAGGATATTATCTCATCAAATGATTTAAAGTATATCGCAGATATTGATTTTGCTTATTTTGATGAAGATTCTTTAGCATTGAAAGCTAATACATTAGTTGAAGGTATGAGCGATGGTAGTCTTGTGAGAGTCAAGGATGCAGATCATTGTATTAAGATTCATTTTTCTAAAAATAATCCTGCTAAAAAACTAGAAGGAAGTGATTCGAATAAGTTGCTAGTTGCCAGTTATGCATGGGATGGAGCTTCATACCCCGGCAATGAATTTTTTTCGAACAGTCTTTCTGCTTCAGGAGATCCGGCTGCTGCATGTTGCTCATCAATTTCATGGTTACAGAACATAGGAATTAATACATGTATCAAATGGTATATAATAAATACATTTGGCATCGAAGAAGAAAAAATGAATTTAAAAAAACAACAAGAATATTTACAATCTCTAATTAATCTAAAAACTGGTATTAGTTACTTGGCTGGGGCATCTGTTTTGGCAATACTATGTTATTCCCTGTACTATATGATTAAAAATAACAAATAAGGAAACGATTAATTGTTATTTTTAACTATTCAAAACTGCATAATAGTTCTATAATTAAATCTTATATTATATTTAAAAATTTTTAATAAAAAATACAACTAATTACTAAATGCTATTATGAAAATAAAAACAAACAGATTCTGCTTAATAGTATTACTAGCCACTAATGTTTTTTGTAGCGATAATAAACAATCACTAAACAAAACATTATCACTACACACATCGACTCTCAAAGATTTAGCTTTTCAAACAATAATAAATAGTCTAAAAAACTTTGACGATGCGTCTTGCCATGCTATATTTTCTTGTCCTGGAATAACACCAGATAAAAAAAAATTGATATTTGATACTTTAAGAAAGAGTTCACCCGAAATTGAAAAAAAAATTTGTACGTATACAAATAAATATATATCACATAATAAAAATATACTCATCGATAATTCCTTTTCATTTGATGTATATTCAGAAGCACTAGCAAGCGATAATAGTAATACTACGTTTGATTACATCGATTGGTATTGCAAACAAGCTGCTCAGATTAATTTATATACAAATTATTGTCAAAAGAAACTAATAATTGAACAAGAAGATTGTTGTCAAAAAACATCTTTTACTTCTTATAGCGATAATAAAATATATCTTTTAACTATGCCTACATTTGGTCCAGATAATTACTCTTCTGCACATCAATTTTATTCTTATAAAACAATTGTCACTCTTAACCTTACAAACTCTGAAAGCCAAGAGTTATCTAAACAATCCTACGAGGTAAAAAATGAATGCTATCTGGAAAAAAACGATGCTTACCTCAATGAACCTATCTATCAAGTAGCACCAGAACAACACGTTACTGAAGCAAAAAATTTATGGCTAAAAAATCATGAATTAACTAATAGACTTGATACATTTCCAGATGGATCATTAATTCTTACCCATCAATGGGGTGGAATTGAATTACATAATAATAATAATAATAATAATCAGATTAAGCGATTCATTATAAACAATAGTATTTGTTCAGTAAACTGCTCTTCCAATAATAACAGCATCTTAGCTCTTGGGTCATATGATGGCACAATCACTATAATTGATATCTCACAAGAAGAAGCAAATCCTACTGATATAAACAGAAGTTTTAAGACATATTATGATAATAATATCCCAGATCCATACTATCCTCATATACTATTTTCTTATAAACATACTTCTGATAATCCCATTACCTCTATTAATTTTTGTTCCGATAAAAACAAGGTTATTTTTTGTTCAGGGGAAAATCTTTATTCTTTGCAAACTAATGGGGAAAATCCTCAACTACTGTTTACCGATGTTGCCAAAATTAAATATTTTATTAAAACACATGATGAAAAAATAATATGTGTTTCTGAAGAAAACACTATTACCGTTATCAATACAGAAAAATTAAAGTGCTCCAAACACGTAACTATTACTCATCCATGTAGTATTAATACTCTATGTTTATATCCAACAAATAAAGATACCTATTTTATAACCGGTGACTCAAATGGAGATGTCATTATTTGGAATATGAATCACGATAAGCTGATCCCTCAAACAATACTACCTCATGCTGCACCAATTCATCTTGTAAACGTTACCAAAAATAATACCTATATCATAGTTAAACAAACAAAGAGTAAAAAATATCAATCAGGTAACAATACATATAACAAAGATAATGTTATATTTTACCCCACCTACGATTATTTCATTAATGATATACAAGAATATACTGCTGTAGTGAATGATCTAACGTATCAATATGAACAAAATATAAATAACATTATTCCATTGTATAATCTCTTAAAAAACAACCAATTATTTTTCTTTAAAGCTAAGTCACGCAATGGAAAAATTCTAAAAGATAATATATGTACATCCATAGATCAAATATTAACCGATCAAAAAATAATTTCATCAATTAATTCAATAGATTCACTAAAAAAATTTAGATCATCAATCCTATTAATTCTTAATAATGGTTTTAATAGTAATTCTAATTCAAAAACATTCATAAAAATTAATAATCATATATATTCTCTACTTGAGGATTTAGCAGCAGATGTACTTACAGAAATATTAAATAAAAATCGTAATAATACTAAAAAACAAATAAAAGAATTTGCGCGCGAAATATTTTTGGTAAACTTTACATTGTATCAAAGTCAATTTTTTACATTGTATCAAAGTCAATTTGAGAAAACTCCGTCAAAAAAAATAATTTTAGTCAAAAGACTACAATCTAATGAGTATTATACTTTCAATGATTTGATATTGTCATGTGGCAGTACAATTATTATCGCAATATTAGTGTATTTCTATGTTCTTCATCGTAAATGATATGGTTATTTTTTTAACTTCTCTCATTCAAAAAATTGGATAAGATTGTATAAATCATAGATCAATTTTTATTATAATTATAATGTTTTCTGTTATAATAAAAACATTATAGTTTTTTAGTATATGTGTGATAGTACAGTACTTTTACCGTTTCAGTTGTGAGAAAATAAGCCAAAACAATACCACTTATTATTTTCATGTCATGCATTGAAGGACGTACAAAAGAAAAAAATGTTTGTCCTAGACTTGTAAAAGGCAACATAATAACAACAATAGCCGCAATACAGCAAAATCCTAATAGGGCAAGTGATGGGTGATGTGCCCGCCAAAATGGCTGTTGCGTGCGTAAAGAAAAAATAAGAACTAATTGCGTTAAAGCACTACTGATAAACCAGTTTGTCTGTAATACTGCTGGATGAAGTTTAAAAAAAGAAAAAATCATAAAATCAAATGGCGAACTAACTAGACCAAATAAAAATGTTACAAAACTAATATCTTTCATAGAATATGATAATGGTTTTTGCAATTCATTTTTAGTAACTGCATCGGTTGATATTGCGATTAACGGAAAATCAGTAACTAAATCCAAAAACAAAAGTTGTAACGGTAACATCGGTAAATAATTGATAAGTAATGATGAAAAGGCAAGTGAATAAAAATGACCAACATTTGATGAAATAGTTATTTTTATATACTTCAATGTATTAATAATTATTTTTCTACCCTCTTCAATGCCCAGTAAAATATTAAGTAAACTTTTTTGTAACATAATAATTTCCGCCGCTTCGCGTGCCACATCAGCTGCATCACGAACAGCAATGCCAACATGAGCAATTTTTAATGCAGGAGCATCATTAATACCATCACCAATATAACCAACAGCATATTTACGTTGAAGATAAGCAATAATCTGATATTTTTGCTCTGGAGTTACTCGCGCAAAAATAGTACGATTATAAACAAAAAACATTTTTTGTTCTTCTGATAATTTTTCAAAGTCAGATCCAAGTACAACATTATCGATATTGTTTTCTAAACCTAATTGCTCCGCAATAGTAAAGCACACATAAACACTATCGCCACTGAGCACCTTAATTTGCACTCCCAGCGACTGAGCTTTTTTTATTGCACTTGCCGCTGTTGATTTAAGTGGATCAGCAAAGGAAATTAACCCCAACGTATCATAGGCTGTATCATACTTCCTTATTATATCATCCGGTAAGTTTACGTCCTTTATTATTTTTACCGCTACTGCAAGTACTCTATTACCACATAGTTCATTTTCTTTTACCCATTCATACATTATTGCGCGTTCTTGTTGATGTAAGTAAGTACATTGAGGAATAACATATTCAAATGATCCTTTAGTTATCAAAATATAGGTACCATTTTTTTGGACTAATGTAATAGCACGATGCCGTTCATAGGTAAAAGGGAGTTCCTTAATAAGAGTATAATCATCTAACATTTTTACTTGATCTGTTGTTAGTGCTTTAATAATTGCTTGATCAAAACCATTATGAATATCTTTTAATGAATGCAAGAGAATAGTTTCTGTACATGCTGCATATAACAATGTATGAGGTTCATTAGTAGAATAAATATTTTTTACGCTCAACACATTTTCCGTTAATGTTCCTGTTTTATCTGTGCAAAAAACTTCAATACTCCCAAGATCTTCAATAACTGACAAACGCTTAATAATCATTTTATGTTTATGCAATACCATTGCACCTTGAGTTAAACAAAATGTAATAACAATAGGAAGCGCAGAAGGAACAGCAGTAATAGCCAAAGCTCCTGCAAAAAGCAAAAAATGAAGCGATGAAAATGCTTGATGGTTAAATAATAAATTAATTATAACGATAATTATTAAACTGAATACAACAAGACCTAAAATAATTTGTGCAAGCTGCATGGTCCCTTTTACCAAAGCACTTTGCGTAATGGTACGTGTTGTTAATAAAGCAATGTTACCAAACATCGTCAATGAACCTGTTGCAAAAACAACAGCTGTTGCATTACCATCTGTTATAATAGTTCCCGCATATCCAATAGTATATGCATTATATAATTCGGTAATTTTTGTATCAGATAAAATATGTTCTTTTTTAACGGGCATTGATTCGCCCGTCAACATTGATTCATCAACAATACAATTTTCGGTTGCTATAAAACGACAATCTGCAGGAATGATATCTCCTGCTTTTAATTGTATAATATCTCCAGGAACTAAAGTATTAATAGTAACTCGCTCATTCTTATTATTCCGAGACACGATTATTGTTTCTTGAAGATATGATTTTAGTAATATCATTGCTTGATTACTACGATATTCTTGATAAAAACCAATAGTTATATTGATCAACATAATAAAAATCAAAATAATACATTCAGTGTATTGATAGGTAAAAAAATAAATAGCGGCAATAACAATAAAAATTAAAAAAAAAGGATTTTTAATTTGATTTTTTAAAACTTCAATCCACGTTATGGTAGTCTCTTGAATTTGATTAGGACCATATATATCAAAACGACGCTTTACTTCTGCATCAGATAATCCTTCTGTCGATGTTGATAAATCCTTAAAAATATTTTCAACACTTTGATTGGCATAAAAAACAAATTTTTTATTTTCCATAATTTTTTTTACAATAATAATAAGTTAGTTTGACTGCTTCAGCTATAATCAGATTAAAAAGGATTACACCGATAAGCCACGGAGCATGCGCCCAGGATGGTGACGTAAAAAAAAATAACGCATGTCCTATTTTTGTGAATGGTAACACAATTGCTATTATAACAACACTACATGAAAGTCCTATCAGTAGAGGTGAAGGGCGATGTGCAGTGAAAAATAATAAGGGGGTACGGAATAAAAATATAAATACAACTTCAGATATGGTGCTTGTTATAAACCAACTGGTTTGTAATGTTTCAGGAAAATGTGTTCTAAATACTAAAAAAATTGTCATATCAGCAATAAACATAATTAAACCAAATAACATAATCAAAATGGCTGCATCTGTCATATCATAGATAAGAGGTTTTTGTACTTCCTCATTACTAACATTATCAGTAGAAATGGCCATCATTGGCAAATCGGTTAATAAATTTAGAAAAAGAAGTTGTATAGGTAGCATGGGTGGATAATTAAGCATTAATGAAGCGACAGCTAGTGCATAAAAATGACCAAAACTTGGTGCGTTTGTCATTTTAGTATATTTTAATGTATTAACAATTGTTTTTCTTCCTTCTTCAATACCTAAAATTACACTATTTAAACTTTTGCGTAGTAATATTATTTCTGCAGCTTCTCGCGCTACAGGGGAAGCATCATTCACCGCAAAACTAACATGTGCAATTTTAAGGGCGGGTGCATCATTAATACCATCCCCCATATAACCAACGGAATATTTTTTTTGTAAATAGCTAATGATTTCATATTTTTGCTCAGGATTTACGCGTGCAAATATAGAACGATTATTTACAAAAAAAATCTTCTCTTCTTCAGTTGCTTTTTCAAAGTCTGCGCCAAGAATAATGTTATCTTTGTTTTCTTCAAGCCCAAGTTGTTGCGCAATGGTAAAACATACATTTTTACTATCACCACTTAATATCTTTATTTTAATACCCAGTGATTCCGCTTTTTTTATTGTTGTTAATGCAGTTCCTTTAAGAGGATCTTGAAATGCAATTAAACCTATAGTTGTATAATCATGATCATCAGCTTCTATGTCATATGATTCTGCACTGTATAGTTCTATATTTTTAGTCGCAATGGCAAGAATACGATTTCCTTTTGATTCCTCTGTTTCAATCCACGAATTAATTCTTATCTTTTCTTGTTCATTAAGAAATGCAATTTTCGGAATTATTATTTCTGGAGAACCTTTAACAATCAAAATGTGTACATCTTCTCGATTTACTAATGCCATGCATTGCCTTTTTTGTGGTGTAAATGGAGATTCTTTAAGGACTGTATACATTCTTAATTGTGACCTATGATCTTCAGTTAATTTTTTTTGTAATGCTAAATCAAAACCTTTTGTTAAGCTCTCCTTTGTTGCGGTTTGAACAGGAGAAGAAAGTATTGCATACACTATTATTTCATCAGAATTATTGCCATACATATTTTCAACGCTTAGTTCATTCTCTGTTAATGTGCCAGTTTTATCGGTGCAAAAAACTTCAATAGAGCCCAAATCACCAATTGCAGAAAGTCGTTTTACAATAACATTATTTTTTTTTAACGACGACGCACCCTGGGATAAGCAAAAAGTGATAACCATAGGTAATCCCTCAGGAATTGCAGTAATAGTTAGTGCCGCTGCAAAAAGAAAAAAATCAATATAATTAAGCTGTCCTTTATCGATAATAATATGAATAAGCGCAATAATGAGTAAACTAAAAAAAATTAAATATATAGTGAGACGCGCAATAGAAACAGAACCTTTTTCAATACTACTTTTTGTAGTAGTTTTATTTGTTAATGTTGCAACCGTACCAAGAGCTGTAGAAGATCCAGTAGCAATAACTACAGCAATGCCTTTCCCTTGAGTAACTATTGTTCCCGTAAATCCTATATTTTCTGCACGATACATATCAATTACTATTTCTGGCAAAGCTTCACTTTTTTTAGTAACAGCAACAGATTCTCCGGTCATACTTGATTCATCAATTGCAAGATTATCGACCGTAATAAATCGACAATCTGCAGGAACAATGTCTCCTGCATACATAATTATAATATCTCCCGGGACAAGTTGATTTATAGGGATATTTTTTTCTGTATTCTGGCGCTTTACTGTTATGTGTGACATAAGACACTTTTTCAGTAATTGCATGGATCGATTGCTACGGTATTCTTGATAGAAACCGATACCAACATTAATTATTATAATGATAAAAATAATAATACATTCTGTAATTTGTTTTGTTAGTAAATAAGCGAGGCCAATCACAAAAAAAATGCTCATAAAAGGATTAAGAAGTTGTTGTTGTAATAACTTTAACCAGGTGACATCAACTTCTTTAATCTCATTGAGACCATACTTATCAAGTCGCTCATTAACTTCCGATTCCGTTAATCCTGCATTAGATGTTTGTAAATAGGTAAGTATATCGTTAACTGAAATATTGGTATAAAAAGAAAAATTTTTATTTTCCATACTATTTCCTTTTTTGATCAGTTTATGGAAATTGTCCCCGATAATGCAAATTATTTATCATAATAAGTAATTTTTTTCTGTGCATACTAATAAAAAATTAGACCTATTAAAAGATTATATAAAATAGTTTGCAAAAAATCTTGATTGTAACATTTAAGGTTTTTTTTATTGCCATCAATCGTTGTGTATGTTATAATTTTATTATTATCTATTTCAATTGGTTAATGTTAAAATATGATACATATATTTAAAAAAAACTTTCATTTTATTCCTGTTCCGCCGCTTTTAGCCATTACATTATTTTTTATTATTGGTATTATTTGGTATTCAATATTTACGATATTTTGTGGTATATTTGCACTACTCCTATGTTATTCTTTATGCGCATATATTATAAAATTGCCTTTCTCAAAACAACTCATTTTATGCTCTTTTTTCACGTGTCTTGGGGCTTGGCTTCATCATAAAAATATCAATGATTATAATAGTTTTTATACATTTATTGATAATAAAAAATTCACCATACAAGGAATGGTAATTGATAAATATGAAACAACTGTGGCTCGTTATCAAAAATCAACCGTTGTTGTGGTCGCAATTGATACGATCATGGCAAATAATTGTTACAAAAAAAGCAATAAAACAATATTGTTTTATTGCAAAAATTACGATGATATTGTGGTTGGCGATACGATTACTATTAATAATATCGTTTGTAAAAGACCGGTAAATAAATCTTTTATACAATATCAGATTAAAGAACAAATTGTTGCAACCGTTTTTAATAATATATCATATGCAATAGATCATCATCCAACATGGTCCTTACGTTATTGGATATGGAATCAAAAAAAACGATTGTTCGAAGGATTATCTAATAAATTATCTCCAGATACTTTTAATTTTTTTTCTTCATTATTTTTAGGAAATCGTCTCTATATTAAAGATTCATTAGAAAAAACTAATGATCAATTCAAAACATGGGGTATTTCACATTTTCTTGCTCGTTCAGGATTGCATTTGGCTCTGTTTATTTTTATCTGGCAAGCTATTTTTTGTATTATTCCTTTACCATTAATGATAAAGCAAATAATCCTGATAATCCTTAGTTGTATCTACTTCATATTAACATGGACATCAGCACCATTTACTCGTTCATTTGCTCTTTTTATTCTCAACAAAGTATGTTTTTTTATTAAAGTCCCTTTTCACCTAGTGCATTATGTATTATTTGTTTGTCTCTGTTTTTTGTTGTACTGTCCTTTGTATATATTTTTTCTCGATTTTCAATTAAGTTTTGGCCTAACATTTGCTTTAGCATGGTTTCAACAATTATCAACTCAATTCAGCGATTTTCGAAAATAAAAATTTCAAAAACACCGTTTCACTATTCTCGATTTAATAGCAGCATTCTTTGTTTAGTAATATTTTTTGAATAAATATACTGAATATCATGGTCAAGATTCTTATCAATAAATGATTGATAATGCCATTTATGTTCGCTATTAGTTGATACATCTTTTTTGTCTGAAGTCCATTCTATATCTAATAAAGTAGGTGTTTTTGATATATAACCTACAATCACTTCTTCATCTACTGAATTATTATAGTGAGGCATAGGCATAATATACAATTTATTGTTATTCATTCTATACAGTGATATATTTTTTTTCAAAATATCTACCATCCATGTCTCTCGTTTTAGATCACGTAGAGAAATATCAAAAACAGGATCAAGACAATCAATTTTTTTGATGGAGACTGACTTTATATCTATTGATTTTATATTTTCTAAAGATTTTGTGGTAATCATTTTTGATGGTCTTATATCAACACCTTTTTCTTGTGCATACTCAAAAATTGATTTGTGTCGATTTTTTAAGGTACATAAGCTATCAAATATATCAAGACTAGCGTTAATATTTGCACCACAAGCAACCAATGCTCGTGCTACTCTTGACTTTTTATTATAAATTGCATGTAACAATAATGTGTTAAGTGCTTTTTTATTATTTTTATTGCTATTAAAATTATTTTTAAGCGATTGTACTATAGCATCTTCATAAGCATTTTTTAGCACCCAGCTATAATAATACTTCTCTAACGAACAAATATTTGCTCCCTTATAAAGAAGGTGATTGATTCCATTAATATTTTCTTTAAAACCATTAATAAAACATTTTAATGCTTTATTAATATCTGCACCATGCAATAATAATGTATCTATTAATTTTTCTTTTTTTTGTCCCACAGTTACCAGTTGTATAGTTATCATAAATAAATTATTTAGTATACCAGCATATTCTTTTCTTATTTCATTATTTTTTTTATTCTTTTCAAGAGATTTTATTAAACAGTCCTCTTCAACGTTACTAATTATTTTTTTTAGATGACATGGATAAATATCCATAACATTTGTATTATTATTATTAAATAAAATTTTCGCTATCCCTATAGATTTTCTACATATGTTGAAAAACTGTTCAGCATTAACAGTAACATGATGATTCGATACTAATTCTTCTGCTAATAATTCGTTGTTATATTGTATAGCTTGATAAAATAAACTATCATTCTTTATTTTTCTAGTTTCATTATCGACATGGCAAATATGTAATGAATTAATTATTGATTTAATACAATCTTGATCTGCAGATTCAATTATCGTATTATAATAAACACTATTTATGTCATAAATAGTTGCTCCAGCACTAAATAATATTGTCATCATTTTTGGATTATGACGGTTACAGTAATAAATAGGCTTTTCATTAAAATTAGTATCTCTTGCATTTATATTTATACCAGTATTTAGTAATATTTTAGTTATTTCTACACATTCATTACTTATTGCTTTACATAAATGATCTATACTAAAGTAGTTTTTTTGTTGAGATACTATCTCTTCTACTAATTTAACCATATTACATTCTAATGCTATATTCACTACAATAGATAAATTTTCATTTAAAAAATATCCTTTTTCTAGCAACGATATGAGTAGGTTTTCATTAGTATTTTTTAATTCTTGTATCAAAAGATTCTTTTGTTCAGAGCCAAAATCGTCAAAATTATATATACTAATATTTTTTTGTGTTAAAAGTATTTCTTTTAAAACATCATTTTTTAATGAATAAATCATAGAAAATATGTCAACGCGAACATCTTTTTTTAGTAACCATTTAACTAATTCTTGATTGTTTTGTTTAACCGCATAAAGCAGAAAAGTTAATTTATTATTATTATAATCAATCACACTATTTATATCATAACCGCATTCAACAAGCCTTTGTATATTTGTTTGTTTAAGAACATCGTGTAAATTATGTTCTTTTAAATGCAATTGCGCTCCCGCCTTAATAAGAGCTTTGAGTATGTCATCTGAACCATGTTCCAGCGCAACAATTAAGGGAAGTTTTCTATATGAATTACTTAGGCTAAGACATGTAGTACGTCCGGATTTTAAAATAATTTCAAGTAACGAGCTTACTAAGTCTCTATTTTGATCTTTAATTGCACAACATAAAGGATCTTTAGTCAAAAAACTACATCCTGCTTGGGCTAATAATAATCTTTCTTTATCATTGCGTGCAGAATATAAACGATTTTGTTGAGTAGTGGAATCAATAGAGTTAAAGCCTTCCATATAAGACATCAACAAAACAACGGCGGGGAAACAACCTTGCTTAAGAGCATCAGAGAGACAATCTTCTTTATCTTGTATGGTAGATTCTTTTAATACAGTAATAATTGCTACTAAGCTGATAGCGGTACATTCCATATTAAAAAAATTACATATTTCTTCTAATATGTTTTTATACTCATTAAATTCATTAATAAGTAATAGACCCGCACTAATTTGCTTATCCTCATTATCATCGCCACGTATAAAATTTCTTAATGAATCAACACATGCATTTGCTGAACTATAAGGAGTATAAAACTTAACCTCGGCATTATTACCTGAATTAATAATATACGTACATTTTGATGAAAATTTATTGTACAGAGTTTTATCGCCATTTTCTTGTGAATAATTTTCATTAAAGTAAATTTCAAGATCATTTTTATGAACAGGTAACGCCTTCTCGGTTAAATAAGAAAAAGTAGTCTCATTGTTTTTAAAAAAAAATAAGCCATTAATAAATTCATTAAATGTAAGCCCAAGATCATTACTACAGCAAATATTATCTAAAATATTTTTCTTGTTTTCTTCGCTAGTAAAAAGTTTGCATACTCTCATTAAGTAATGTTTTGACTTAAAATTTGTATATGCGAAAATAATATTCCAAATTTCTTTAGGAAAAGGTTTACAAATACTTTGATCCATTGCTGTTAATGCGCTAGAAAAGAATAAAATAAAAATCAAAAATATATATTTCATAGTATGCCTAATGTAATGCACATAAATATCATCAGTAATCTAATTCGACTGCCTCACTATTCTCGATTTAATAGCAGCATTCTTTGTTTAGTAATATTTCTCGAATAAGCATAATGAATATCATTGTTAATATTTTTATTAGCAAATGATTGATAATACCACTCATGCTCTTTATTAGCTTGTATATTATTTTTTATCGCTTTTTGGATTTGATCAATTTTGTTATCAACACCAATAAATTTTTTTGAACGAGATAATCTATATTTTTTATTATTATCTATTTTCGACACAAATCCGTCCATTCTTAAAAGATTAATTATCCATATTTCTCGTTTGAAATCGAGTAAAGAACCATCATAAGTCGTGCTATTAATGTTATTAAGTTTTTTGATAGAAACAGGTTTGTTATTTTTTATAGAAGCTATACGTCTATTAAAAAATAGACTATCCTTTTTTAAAATTGTATTAATACCATTTTTCCGTGCATACGCAAAAAGCGATTTCTTTTGGTCTTCTAAAGAACACAAAATACCCAATTGATAAAGGCAAGCATTAATATTAGCTCCACTAACCACTGAGGCTTGCGCTACTATTTGTTTTTTTAAGTTAATTGATAGTAAAAACAATTCGTTAAGTGCTTCTTTTTTATTTTTATTAACTTCATAATTTTGTTTAAGCGAAGATACTATAGTTGATTCATCTGTATTTTCAACGATTTTTTTTTGATTCCAAGAATAAACATCTAAAATATTTGCACCTGCATTGAATAAAATTTTTAAAATTTCAGGCTTGTCGCATGCATCATTAAGATTTTCATTAGCACTAGCGCCATATGATAGTAACTTTTTTATTAGTTTTAATTTTTTCTGTTCTATAGCTATAGCAAGTAAATCATTTAATTTAGTAATGTATTCTTCTTTTGTTTTATTAATTTCTTCATTATTTTCAAGAGATTTTATGGTACATTCTTCACCAATATTTTCAACGATTTTTTTTTGATTCCAAAAATAAACATCTAAAACATTTGCACCTGCATCGAATAAAATTTTTAAAATTTTAGGTTTATCGCATGCATTATCAAGCTCTCTCTTAACATCAGCACCATATAAAATAAGTGTTTTTACCAGTTCATATTTACTTTCTTCCACAGCACAATGCAATAAGTAATTACTTTGATAGCAACCTTTATTAGTTTCTTTATTATAATTAAGTGAATTTATTATAGATTTTTCATCAATACATTGTATAACGACTTTTTCCATAAAATAGATAATATCATAAATATTTGCACCAGCATTAAATAATATTTCTAATATATTTTTGTTTTTAACATTATGAGATGGACAACAATAAATAGGATTATGATTCTCATGATTTTTCTCGTTTATATCTATACCAGTTGCAAGCAACATCTTTGTTATTTCTATATTTTGACCACGTACTACACGACATAAATGATCAACATTAAAACAACTTTTATCTTGTGCTAACATTAATTTAATTACATCAATCTGATTTTTTGCTATTGCTTCATTAATAGACAAAATATCAATTTTAGCACCATTTTTTAATAGCCATGTAGCCAATCCTTGATTATCCTGCGTAATTGCCTGATGTAAAAAATTTGATGATTTTTTATCACAAACGACTAATCCATTTATATCGTAACCACATGCAATAAGTCTTTGTATATTTGCTTGAGTAAAAAAACTTTGTTTTTGTACAGTATGTTCACCTAATAGCAAGTATGCCCCTGCTGCAATAAGTTCTTTAAGGATGTCATCTGAATCGAACTCGAGCGCCATAACTAATGGAGTTTTCATATATTCATTACGTTCACTTAGACATCTAGTTTGTCCAGATTGAACAATAATTGAAATCAGTGATTTAACCAAATCTAATTCTTTATTTATAATAGCAGAACCAAGAGGATTTTTATTAAAAAAATCACATTCTGTTCGAGCTAATAATAACCTCTCCTGATGATTGCGTGCCCAATAAAGGCGATTTGCCTTTGTTTCTGATTTAATAGATTTATATTCTCCCATATAACTCATAAATAAAACAATAGCGGGGAAACAACCTTGCTTAAGAGCATCAGAGAGACAATCTTCTATATCTGTTATTGATTCCGCTTGTAATTGACTCATAATCGCTATCATACTGGTGGTGATACATTCTACCTCAAAAAAAGTACATATTTCTTTTAACATTTTTTTTTGAGATTCATTGCTTTTTTCAAGAAATGATGCAACCGCATTGATTGATTCATCATCACTGTTTTTATTAACTATCAACTTTTTTAGCGAATTAATACATGAAATAACCACATGATAAGGAAGATAAAATTTCACCCCGGCACTGCTATCTTGATCAAGCATTTTTTTACATTGGGATAAAAATAAATCACTTGCAACTGTATCAACACCTTTATATTGTTTTTCCTTAAAATAAATTAAAAGTTCATTTTTATGTATAGGCAATGAATTACGACATAAATAAGAAAGACTATTATTCTTATTTTTAAAATAAAATAAACCATTAATAAATTCATTAAATGTAAGTCCAAGATCTTTACTTACATAATTTTTATTTAAAATTTTTTGTTTATATTCTTTATTAAAAGATGTGCATGTTCTCATTAAGGAATGCTTTGTTTTAAAATCTAGATATGCAAAGATAATTGTCCAGATATCTTTAGGTAAAAGTTCAGGTACACTTTGATCCATTGCTGTTATGGAGCTGGAAAAGAATAAAATCAAAATCAAAAATATATGTTTCATAGTATGAACAATTCAACGCAGACGAATGCCATTAGCAACATTATTAGAAAATGTAACCAATTGCGGTTTACCGTTTTCATCTTCTGCAACGAGCATCATGCCATGAGATTCTATTCCTGCCATTTTACGTGGTTTTAAGTTAGCAATAAATAGTCCTCGTTTTCCAATCATCTCAGCCGGTGTGTAAAACTTTTTAAGTCCAGCTAAAACAGTGCGTTTTCCCTGAGCGCCAAGATTAACAGTCATCTGTAATAATTTATCTGAACCAGCAACTTCTACACATGCTTCAATTGTACCGGTTACCAGTTCAACTTTAACGGCATCATCAATAGTAATATAATCGGATTTTGGTAGTTCTGTCGTTGATTCCTGTGCATGTTGTTGTACAGCTTGTTGTTCTTCTGCAGCTTCTCGCGCTGGTTTTTCGAATAATGTAGAAATTTTCTTTACCATAAAATGCTTATTCCAACTATTTAGTTTTAAACTTTCCAATGCATTATTTTTCAACGTAAACATTACACCAAGGCTCGATAATAATTCTTCCATTTTTTTTGGCATTACTGGCCACAATAATAATGCTACTATGTGCAAACTGTGACAGGTTACCGAAAGAATCTCCATGAACATATTTTTATCAACTTTAGCAACTTTCCATGGCTCTTGCCCATGAAAATAACTGTTTATTGCATGAATAAACTTCCACAAACGTGCAAGCGCGTGATGAAACATATAATCATCCATATGCGCACAAAAATCTTCTATGGTATTGTAGCTTTCATCACGTAAATCTAATGCTGCTTGCGACCAAACTACTGAAGGTTTAATATCCATACAATTATATTTTTCTGCTAATGCAACCATGCGATTTAAGAGATTGCCTAAATCATTAGCAAGATCGTCTTCTATGCGATTTTCAACATCTTGCATAGAAAAATCACCATCTTGATTGACAGGAATTTGTCGCAATAGATAATAACGAATGACTTCAGCACCATATTTTTTTTGTAATTCGATTGGATCAATAACATTTCCTAATGATTTTGACATTTTTTGTTTATCAACCTTAATCCAACCATGAACAAGTAATTTTTTAGGTAATGGTAAGTCTGCCGCCATCAATAAGGCTGGCCAGTACACTGCATGAAAACGTACAATGTCTTTGCCTACAATATGCAAATCTGCAGGCCAACGTTTATTAAATTCATCTATTTTATCAGATTGACCAAAACCAACACCTGTTATGTAATTTGATAATGCTTCCACCCAAACATAAACGGTATGTAATGGATCATGTGGAAACGGTACACCCCATTTAACCGTGGTGCGAGATATGCTCAAATCTTTTAATCCTGAAGTAACAAAACTTACTACTTCGTGAGCTCGTTCCTTGGGTACAATAAAACCAGGATTATTTTTATAGAATTCAAGTAGTTTGTCAGAAAATGAGGATAATTTAAAGAAATAAGTTTCTTCTGAAACGATATGCGTATCTCTGCAACATGAAGCACATTGAGGACCTTTAGCGGATATATTTTCATCGGTAATTTCTGCAACAAATGTTTCGCACGGTGTACAATACCAACCTTTATAAACTGATTTATAAATATAGCCACGATCTATTAATGTTGTAATAAATTTTTGAGCACCTTGTATATGATATGCATCAGTAGTACGCATGAATATATCGTAGTCAATATCGTATAGCTGCCAAGCTTTTCTATAATCACCAATAAAACTATCAACAAAATCTTTGGGACTTTTTCCCGCTAACTCAGCTGCTTGGGCTATTTTTTGCCCATGTTCATCGGTACCTGTTAAAAAACAGACATCGTTACCTTGCAGCTTATTCCATCGCGCAATAGTATCAGCAAGCAATGTTGTATATAATGATCCTAGGTGAGGCTTAGCTGTAACATAATAAATAGGGGTTGTCACATAAAAACTTTTTTTCTGTTTCATAATCTCTCAACAATGAATAAAATATAATTCTATTAATAGAATAATGGTACCCATAGTGAAAATTATTGTCAAAAAATACGATACAATCTGTATCAGTCCTATTAATATAGTAATATTTTTATTAATGTTAATTATATACGATAAACATAATAGGCAATTATCATAGTAAGGAAAAAATATGCGTTTTTTCAATACCGCAGGACCCATTAATCCACAAGATCATTATTATGTTCCTCATCGATTAAATGAAGCTGAAATACGACAACTTATTAACGAAAAAAAATATTTTATTTTACACGCACCGCGTCAAAGCGGCAAAACAACCGCTATTCAAATGTTTGTTGATCAATTAAATACTGAAGGTGTGTATCAAGCACTTTATATAAATGTTGAGCCAGCTCAAGTTGCACGAGGTAATGTAGACAAAGGAATGGAAATTATTTTAGGGCAGCTGCGGAGCCGCGCAAAAATAATTTGTAACTCAACCGATCCTATTTTTGCAATAATAGAAAAAACACTGGAAAAAACTTCTGGAAATAGCTTTAAAGATATTCTTCAAGCATGGAGCACGGAACTTACTCAACCAATAATTCTTTTTATTGATGAAATTGATTCTCTTGTTGGAGATACACTGATTTCTGTTCTTCGTCAACTCAGAGCAGGTTATACAGATCGTCCAAAAAATTTTCCTCAATCAATATGTCTATTTGGCGTTCGTGATGTTCGTGATTATCGCATCTGGTCAGAATCGGAGCATACTATGGTGCTTGGTGGTAGTGCATTTAATATAAAAGCTGAAAGCCTTACATTACCTGATTTCTCGTTGGCACAAGTACGTGATTTATATGGACAACATACAGATGACACACAACAGCAATTTACTGACGAAGCAATTGAATATGCCTATTATTTAACGCAAGGGCAACCATGGCTAGTTAATGCACTTGCATATCAATCATGTTTTAGAGATGTTATTGATCGTAGTCAGCCAATCACAAAAGATGTAATTGAGCGAGCAAAAGAAACGCTTATCAAGCGATGTGATACACATATTGATGTATTGATTGATCGTTTACAAGAACCACGAGTACGCAATATTATGGATGCTATTATTGGTACTCAGAGTGATTTAACAACATTCCCATCAGATGATGTGCAGTATATCAGAGATTTAGGGCTCATAAAGCTTCATAGTTTTGATATTGCTAATCCTATATACCAAGAAATTATTCCACGAGCACTTGCACAAGTTACCCAAGAACGAATTAGAGAATCAGTTTCATTTTATCAAAACCTCGATGGCTCATTGAATATGCATAAGCTTTTAGAAAAATTTACACAATTTTATCGTGAAAATTCAGCAACATGGCTTGCCGACTTTCAGTATAAAGAATCAGGTCCTCATTTATTGTTAATGGCTTTTTTACAACGAGTTATTAATGGTGGCGGTACAATTCATCGTGAATATGCACTTGACCGCAAGCGGGTTGATTTACTGTTGCAGTGGCATACTCAACGAATTGTCATTGAGATCAAAGTTAAGCGCAGTAGTGCCACACTAGCCGATGGGTTACAGCAAACAGCTGAATATATGGATATTGCTAATGCAACTGAAGGTTATTTAGTTATTTTTGATCGCGATAGAGAAAAAAGTTGGGATAAAAAAATATTTACCCAAGAGCATGTTATTGGCGAACAAAAAATAACTGTTTTTGGTATGTAATTACATTGCGGCTAACATTACTTATAGAATTATATAAATAATGTTAGCCGCAATGTAAATTTTTATTAACGTATATTTTTCTTATACACGACCAGCTCGAACCGTAATAATTTTATCTGATGATAAAATATTTTTAATTACTTCTTTCATATCATCCAGGGTGACTTTTTCTAACTGCTCAGCTCGATTATCAAAATAATCAACAGGAAATTTAAAACGATCTATATATAAAAATGTGCTTCCTATATCGCTATTAGATACAAAGTTATCAACAAGTGTATTTACAACAGCACATTTTGCTTCCGCAAGTTCTTCTTCTGTTATTGTATCAGCAACAGTATCAATAACTTGTTTAATCATTTTTTCAGCCTCTGCAAGCCTATCTAATGAAACAATAGTACGTACTTGAAATATTCCTGGTTGTTCATCAGCACCTGATATTAATGAGCCACGGATAGTATAAAACAGGCCTGTTTGCTCGCGTAAATCGAATAAGCGTGAACTCATCGATCCTAAAACGCCTCCACCAAAGATTTGATCAAATAATAAATATTTATCAAAATCAGGATGCTGACGATTAATAGATAATTGTGCAAAACACAAAACAACTTGATCGCGATTAATGAAATAATTTATTTCTTCAGATTTTACGGGAGATAGTTGAAGATAATTTAATTCCTCGACAACTGGTCCTTGCCAATCACCTAAAGCTTTTTCTAGTTCATTTTTTATATCATAACCTTTTAAATCACCAACAACTGCTATTCGAGCGCCAGAAGGAGAAATATATTTTTTATAAAAATCTATTAAATTTTGTTGCGTAATTGATGTAATAGATTCAGTGGTTCCAATACTTTGCTTACTGTAGGGATGATTTTTATAAAGAGCTTTACGTACTAAATCACCTACAAAAGATCGTGGTTCATCCCAATATTGTTTTATATCGACTAATAGTTGATCGCGTACTTTTTCTATTTCGTCTTCAGGGAATGTTGCATTGGTCAAAATTTCTTTTAAAAGATTAAGTCCAAAAACAAAATCATCACGAAGCATTTTTATGGCAATACCACCAGGATAAACATTAATTGACATACCGCGAGACTCAATGGCATCAGCAAGTTCCTGGCCAGTGTAATGAACTGTACCCTCAGTCATCATATCTGTCACAAACGTATATAATCCTTGTTTATCTTGAGGGTCATAATGTGAGCGAGCTTTAAACTCGAGAATAATATTAATTTTAGGGGTCATATTATTATCGTGATATAGCACTTTTAATTCGTTAGATAGCGTGGTTATTGTGGGCTTAGGAAAGCTAAAATGTGTGGGTGTTTGAATTTCAATTGTTTTTGCATATACTGCAGATTCAACTTCTGTTGAGCGTGTACGGGCTGCAAGAATATTTTCATCTTCACGATCTGATTCTTGTTGTAGAATAGCCCATTCTTTTTTTTCAGATTCCGGTAGCGGTAGTATAAATCCTTTATGCATGATTGTAGGACGAAAATATGAAGTAACCATATCTTGAATTTGTTGTTTAAGCAATCCTTCAGGTTGTTCCAAGGCAGTAAATACATAGTTTTCATCACCAGTAGCTAAATACGTATGACCAATTGCGTATGCTTGATCTTCAATAGCTTCTAAAAGACTGTAAAAAGACATTTTTGTTTTTTTATAACCTCTTTCAAATTCTTCATGAGTAATGCCGTTTTTTGCAAGATCATCTAATTCGGTCAGAATAATGTGTTCAATTTTAGAAGCATCTTCGATTTGTTTTGGTTCTACCAAAATGAAAAATATTCCATAGTCAAATAAGTTCCAAAATCCTGTTGATACGCTTGTTACCAATTGAAGTTCATTAACTAATTTTTTATATAAACGTGAACTTTTTCCATTACCCAGGATCCACTCAAAAATATCAAGCGCAGTATCTTTTTTTGCAATCATCCCTGGTACAACAAATGCATATGCTAATGTTGGTTGGGCAACTTCACGATAGATAGTTAATGATTTTGATGAGATATCGCGATGAAAAAAATTTGGTTTTTTTGTATAGAATGGATCTTGTGCAATTGAACCAAAGTAACGATTTGCTAATTCTTCAACTTCATCAGGATCTACATCGCCAACAATAACGATTGTAGCATTATTGGGTTTGTAATGTTTTTTGTAAAATGAAAGCAAATCTTTACCAGTAACGGTCCATAGGTCTTGTTTGTAGCCAATAATAGGAAAGTGATAAGGATGATCTGCAAAAATCATTCCTATCATTTCTTCCATAAGAGAACGTTCGTATTGATCTTTATATAATTTTAGTTCTTGAATTACTGCTTTCATTTCTGAATTAAGCATATCATCATTAAAGAGGCAGTTAATCATACAATCAGCAACAATAGGAAATGCTTCATGCCAATGATGCGTAGGGAAATTAAAAAGATAACCCGTATAATCATATGAAGTGAATGCATTGCAACTACCAGAAAGTTTATGTACCAAGGTGTTAATATCTGATTCTGACAATGTATCAGTGCCTTTAAAAATCATATGTTCAATCAGATGTGCAATGCCTTTTTCACCAGTTAATTCATCTTTAGATCCGACATTATACCAGATTTGAAAAGATACTTTTGGTATTTCATGTGATGCACGAATTAAGAGAGTAAGTCCATTATCCAATACTTTTTTTATGACATGTTGATGAATAGGTTGTACCTCTGATTCCATGGTACTTTTTTCGTGTGACATTAAATTTCCTGATTGACTATGGGTGATGTTGTGATCAATATTGCTAATGAGTTGAGTATTTATTATACATAAACTCATAAAAATTATATGATACTTAAAATTCAATAAATTCACAAGATTAGAATAGTGCATATATTACCTCATTTAAATAATTTTATGTTTGCTTTTTTACTATACACAGCATAATAAAAAGTAGATATAAGTTATTTAATTTTTATAGGTGATGCAATTAAAAAGGAAAAAGAAAAAGGTATATAAACAGTGTTTCTTTTAGTGTATTGGTGTTTGATATTATTGCATTAAAAAAAAGATGTATTTTTTATATACATCTTTTTTTAATTTTCATTTTATGAAAAAATAGATTATTTTACTAGCAACATTGCATACGATACGCTAATCCTGTAAGAAGCATATAATCTTTTTTATCATTCCATTCATTTTTTTTCTTTTGAATTATGTGTATAAGATAATCAATTTTTTTGATTAATTGCTTGTGATCTGAGTTCATCGCTTTACATCTGAGGGTTTGTAATTTGCTGATCATTTCGCCAAATATCTTCTCAGTGTTGAATTCTTTCTTTATTTCTGCACCAAAAACCGTAGCTTGATTGGATGGTTTTCCATTATATTTTTTTAAAATGCTGAGTAAAATATTTCCATGCTGTAATAGATAACCCATAAGGTCAATTGCCATTGTTGTTTCATTGCTATGGCTTCTGGTTAATGCATCAGTTTTTTTTCTTTCAAAATCATTGAACATTGTTACTAATGCAGTAATGAAGATATTTAATGAAGTTTTGTTGTTAGGGTTAACAAGTTCAGAGAGATGCTTTTCAACTGCAATGAATTTATCTGCCGTATATTGTATTACTTCTACGCTTGTTTCGCAGTGAACAGGATATAAATGTGCGCTGAATGTAAAAATTGATGTGACTAGTGCTAATTTGCTTAAAATACTTTTTTTATTTGTGATATATTTCATAAAAAATCCTTCTAATTTGGGAAGGTAATATGTTTTATTCTATTTTACTGATCACTATTATAGTCTACTCTATTATTAATCTTTCGTCAAAGGTGCCTCAAAACGCTTGAATTAATCGCTACTTTCATTATTATTAACCTTATATATTGTTTAGTTCTTAATTACCTATTATAGCGCATGATATACTATTTATCGTTTTATTTGAAGCATTATTGGCCATTTTTTAATGTTTTGCACTATGTAAGTGTGCGTGCAGTAGCCTCTTTGCTTAGTTCATTGCTCTTTTCGCTCTTGTTAGGGGACTTTTTTTTAGGGCTTTCTCAACGATTTTTTCGTTCTAAAGCACGAGAATACACCCCGCAAGCTCATCGTGCAAAGGATAATAAGCCAACCATGGGGGGGGTTTTAATTTTGGTCGTAGTAGTGATTAATACCTTATTATGGTGTGATATACTACGGATACAAGTATGGATTTTTCTGTTTTGCATCTTGGGATTTGGCGCAGTAGGTTTTTGGGATGATTGGAATAAAATTCGCCACCATACAGGTATTAACTCTGGAACAAAATTTAAATTACAGCTGTTAACTGCTACTAGTGTGGTATTAGCGCTAGTTTTTTGCACTTCTTTTTCAACGGAACTTATCTTTCCTTTTTTTAAGCATTTTAACCCTAACGTGGGTTATTTATTCATTCCTTGGGCAGTTTTTATTATTGTCGGCTGTAGTAATGCGGTCAACTTGACGGATGGGCTTGATGGGCTTGCTATTGGATCATTATTACCAAATTTTGCGACATTTTCATTAATCTGTTATTTTGCTGGTCATTATGGAATTGCACATTATTTACATATCCCTTTCGCTGGTTCGGCTGAAATTGCCATCATTGGAGCTATTTTGATAGGATCTTCGCTAGGTTTTTTATGGTATAATACATATCCAGCACAAATATTTATGGGTGATGTTGGATCATTGGCATTAGGAGCAGCTCTTGCGTTGATGGCAATTATGGCAAAACAGGAACTTTTACTGCCTCTCGCGGGCGGGCTTTTTGTCGTTGAAACGGTATCAGTTATTTTACAGGTCTTTTCGATACGATATTTAGGTAAGCGAATATTTAAAATGGCACCGATTCATCATCATTTTGAGCTTCTTGGGTGGCCAGAATCAAAGATCACCGCACGCTTTGGCATTATTTCCTTAGTACTGTGCTTGCTAACGATCATTACGTTAAAGTTACGTTAAAATTGTGTATTTTTTGCTATTTATATAGTTTTTGATTGATAAGGTCATTCAAACTCAGGCCTTGATTTGCTGCTTCTATAGCAAGATGAGCATGCAACGTGGGATTCATTCGTAGGTGGAGTTTTCCAGAATATGTTTTTTCTGGCTGTTCGTTACGTTCATGGCACCACGTTAAATAATCATTTATTGAATCTTGAAATGCTTTTTTGAGTTCATTAACGCTTTCTCCTTGAAAGGTAATGATATCTTTTAATCCGATGACCTCTCCATGAAATATCTTTGCTTTATCGTCATATGTTACCTCTCCAAAGTAACCTTTATATTTCATCATATTTAACTCCTGCATTTTCTAAAAATTTTCGCATGGATATAACTGCACCTTTATCAGTTTCTCTTGTCGGATGAGGACGGTGAAATACCGCCTTGATACCATTTAATGCTATGCGTACTCTTGAACCGTTTCCTTCACTGATCTCAGCTTTTAAGGCAATAAGTAATGTTTCTATCTCATTCCATCGTAAGTCTGAGGGAACAGGTCGTTTAAAAACTAAGTTCAACGTTTTACGATTGTTTTTGTTCATGGTACTTTTTTCGATTTTTATCAATTTTATGGTACCACTTGTTGGTAGTTATTGTCAATAAGAAGTATCTATTACGTTAAAAAACCCTCAAGTTTTAGCTTAAGAGTTTTTTAACGTATAAAAAATTGATTATTGCAATAAATTTTTTTCTTTTAAATATTTTATTGCCTGTGGATGTTCTTGTAGAATTATTTTTATAAGACGAGGTTTGCCTTCTCTCATGAGCATATTTAACACTGGATTTTTAATGATTTGGCTATAATCATATAATGCTGAATTAACAGCATTAATAACTTCTAGCGGATGTTGTTCTCTACCCCCTAGCTCTTGATCGATACTAGTTTTTTCAACAAAATGATCAAATCCTGTATTATTAAGACGGTTACGTAATTCTTGCTGAGATGCTAACCTTATTAAGGTATTTCCTATAGCAGATAATCCACTACATGCACCAAGTAAAAGTATAGCTAAAGATAATTTAGTCATTGCTAACCCTTATCATATTATTGTTTGTTTTGATATTCTTTCGTTACATACAAATTATGTTCTTTTAGAAACTCTAAAGCTTGTGGATATTCTTTCAGAACTATTGTTGTTATTTCTAGCCTCTCCTTATGTGTCAATCGTTTTGGTTGCCTCAAATCGATAAAATTAATAAGTAGGACGAATTCAAATAATCGGATTTCTTTATCTCCAAATTCCTTGTCAAAATGGGTTTCTTTAACAAAATCATTAAATCCCGCATCGTTAAGATGCTGACATAATTCTTGCTGCGATGGTAGCTTTATAGGACTCATAGGGTCCATATGAATAGTAGATAATACCTTAGACATAGTTACTAAAAATAAAGCTAAAAATATTTTTTTCACCGTTCACCCTTATTTGTTTTATTTGATAGTAAATATATAATGATCCCACACAATATAATGCCGCTAAACATATACAAGGGCAAGGGGTTATTGGTTTTCCACATCGCATACAATGAAGCAGATAATAAAATTGCACAATTGACCAGGCCCATGATTGGTAACAATACTGATTCTTTTTTTTGATAGAGCGTTGCAAGAAGACCAGAAATACTTAGTATATAGGTTATTGTCGCTCCAAAGGCACTAAGTTGCTGAAACGTTACTTGTTCTCCGCGAATAATAAGTATATAAAAAAGCATAATAGCACCTTGTGCAAGAACACAAACAAAAGGAATATTAAAACGGTTACGTTGCATAACAACTGTTGGGGCAATGGTATGATTAAGTTCTGCAAGTGAATAAAGATTCCACATATTTGCATAAATGACACCAAATCCAGCACTTAATGCAGATGTAGCAATTGCAAGGTGAATAAGATGTCCCAGTATATTACGTAAATAATCACTGATGCCAAGTTTACTGATTAGCAGTGGAAATGCGCCACGATAATCTGTTTGTTGTGCAAGATCGGTGCCGAGTACTCCATAAAAAAGGCCTTGATATGCCACATATAATATGATAACAATGCCATAAGAAATGAGTATTGATCGCGGTCCGTTTATTTCTGGGTTTTCTATATTACGGCTAATTGCGCAGGCTATTTCAAATCCAAGCATTGCATGAAGAACTAAAGGAATGGCTGAGGGAATTCCTGACCATAATTGGTGTAATGGCGTTAAATTTCCACCTTGTAAAAAGAAGAGCCCTGATACAATTACAAAAAAGAGAGGAAATAGTTTTAAAATCATCAACCAGCCTTGAATTTTACTTCCTGTTTTTACATTAAGCATATTGAGTGCTAGGAGTAATGCTAAAATTCCCATATCAAATAATGCTGGACTACAAAAAGTTAGCACAGGAAATGTTTTCTGCATGAGTAGCGTAAAAATATGTATAACTAATGTGGCTGATGAAAGTTTTGCGAAAAAAAAGCACCATGTGTTAATAAATCCTAATAGTGGATGTAATGATGCGCTACAGAATGAATAAAATCCCCCGCTTGGATGAAATTGCAAAAGTCTTACGAACGATAAAATAAGAGGAAGCAATAAAAGGCCAACAAGCGCATAACAAAGAGCACCCAATAATCCAGCTCGTTTTGCAAGTTCGGTGGTATTAATAAATACTCCTGAGCCAATAATGATATTGAGGTTAATAATAACTGCAGACCATAATGAAAGTTTATTTGTTTGTGTCGACATGTATATTTCCTTTAGTGTGTAGCAGCGAGATAAAGCGCAATTGATCCGGCAACAGCGGCATTGAGACTTTCAAATTTTCCGGGCATTGGCAATGTGATTTGTTCGTCACATTGTGCAACCCATTCGCTTGGTATTCCATGGCTTTCATTGCCAATAATGATTAATGCATCGCGTAAGTTAACGGTGTTTGGGCTTTTACCATCTGTTGGCAGTAGAGCACACAAGGGTATATTTTTTTTGTTGAGTAAAAGATCATGCCAGGAAATGCAAAAAATGGAAACAACACCAATAGCGCCTGCGGTTGCTTGTACTACTTTTTGATTCCATGGATCAACTGTTTCTATGCAAATAACTGTCTTTTTGTTCATTGCGGCAGCTGTTCTAATTAATGTTCCCATATTGCCAGGGTCCGTTATTTGTGCAAGGACAATCCCTGATTCTATAGTGTCAAATGATGGTTGTGGTGGAATGCGAAATGTTGCCAAAAGCCCACTAGGAGATTGAGAACTGCTTATCTTCTTCATTACTGATTCATCAACAATAATAATATGCTTATCATCAGTCAGTTGTTGTGCGTCATAAAGATACTCTTCAATGGTAAATAATGTGAGAAGTTCATTATTAGCTTTAAGTATCGTTGCAATTGTGCGGAAACCTTCCGCAATAAATTCTTGTAATTTTGAGCGATGTTTTGAGCTGTGGAGCTGCACAACATGCTTGATAATTGGATTGGCGTGAGAGTTTATTTTTCGTATCATAATATTTTATAACTCATTATGTAATATTTTTTGTCTATATGTTTTCATCAATTCTACCATAAAGTAAAGATTATGAATGGTCGCAAGTGTGTATGCGCTCAATTCTCCTGCTTTAAATAAATGGTGAAGATATGCTCGTGTAAAATTTTTACATGTGTAGCATCTGCATGTTGTATCGATTGGTTGAAAAGCAGTTTTATGTGTTGCATGACCGATTTTAACAGAACCATTAGTTGTAAAAAGAAGTCCATGGCGTGCACACCTAGTTGGATGAGAACTATCAAATGTATCAATGCCAAGCGCAATAGATGGCTCAATGGATGCTAAATCACCAATGCCAAGTAAATGATTGGGTTTATCTCGTGGCAATAATGGCATCATAAAAGTAAGCATTTCAAGCATTTCTTCTCTGTTTTTTCCCATGCTTCCACCAATTGCATGACCATCAAAAGGCAGTTTAGTTAAAAATTCACAACTCTCTTTTCGTAAGCTTTTGTTTATACCGCCATGAATAACTGAGTATATAGCTTGATTTTGTTTGTTTGTTAGATGTGCATCAAGTGATCGTTGTTCCCAGCGATGAGTGCGATGGAGCGAATTGACGAGCTTGTTATGGTCAATATGATAAGGTGGTAGCTCATCGAAAGGAATAATAATATCTGCACCCAAGTCTTTTTGTGCGGCGATAGATGTTTCTGGAGTAAGTAATACTGGTGATCCATCACGATATGATCTAAAAAGCACCCCATCTTCGGTTGTTTTAAGTATGAGATTGTTGCCTGTTTTTTGTCCACGACTTTTAAGTTCATCTTTGACGGTACCGTATGCTAGGCTAAATACCTGAAATCCTCCAGAGTCGGTGATTATTGGCATATCTCGATTAATAAAAGTGTGTAAGCCGCCTGCTCGTTTAATGATATCTGTCCCGGGTTGTAACATAAGGTGATAGGTATTGCAGAACATTAATTGCATACCAATCTCAGATACAGTAACTGAGTCAACTGCTTTAAGTGCTGCATTAGTGGCTACTCCAACAAAACTTGGCGTATCAATAATGCCGTGCGGCGTATGAATACGACCAACACGGGCAAAGGATTTTTGTGATGTGTGAATAAGTTCAAATCTAAAGTATGACATAATCTTTTTCTTATATTTGTTAATTATTATTAGTGTAACAGAAAAAAAATAAGCTTACGAATGGTAATTTTAGATTATAGAATTACTAGATTTGCATTTTATTTTTTGATTCTTGCACAAATGTCGCAAAAGTTATTATTCTATGGTTAAAATATAATTTCTTTTTTTATTACCTTTAGTTACACTACGTTTAAAATATTTAGTTTCTCCTTTTAAAGAAAGACCTACGATGAAAATATTATTATTACTAATTTTAGTTTTCTTTATTTCACTACAATGCATATATTCAACCACCTCGCTTAAAATAGGCGATAAAGCACCTGATTTTGCTCTTATTGATCAACAGGGCGAGACGATCAAACTTACTGATTTTAAAGGAAAAAGAGTAGCGCTTTATTTTTATCCAAAGGACGACACTCCAGGATGTAGACAACAAGCATGTAGCATTCGGGATGGGTTTGAGTTACTTAAAAAAAATGGTATCGTTGTTCTGGGTTTAAGTAAAGGGTCAATGGTAAGTAAACAAAAGTTTATTGAAAAGCAACATCTTCCATTCCCCTTACTTATTGCTACTAATAATACTCTCAAAGCATATGGTGTAAATACAGGATTATTTCAACTTTATTTACCTAAAAGATGGACATTTCTTATTGATGAAAATGGAATAATTATAGCGATTATCAAAGATGTTGATACAAAAAATCACGCACAACAAATACTCAATGGGTTCAATGTATTTAAATAAAACAATAATTATTGCATTATTAACATTTTTTCAAATAAACTTTGCACAATCTAATTTAGAGCTTATTACCTGTACAATACAGGACATAAATGATTACACAAAAGAAATGATCATTACATTTATGATTCCTGATAAAGACTATATTTATAGAGATTTTATTAATTGTTCAGTAGATGATCCATCAATTGTTTTATCAATATGGAAGTCAAACAAAGAGGCGACATCGCATTATGATCCATCATTCAAAGCAACCAAATTCATTTTTAATGAAAATTTTACCCTTTCTATAACAATAACAGCGCAAAAGCAAACAAATCATGCGGTGCATCTTTATTGCAGTTATTATCGAAAATCGGAAAAAAAAATAAATTATATATCTTTTCCATTATTATTCCCCATAGCAGAACCGAATAAAGAAGAAATTGATAGCACAACTGAAACAAGAGAAAATAATATAGTGTTGCAGGGAAAAAAAAACAAGAAAAATTACCTTGATAGTTATATTTCAGCAGCGCAGTACTTTGCTTATACATTGATTATATTGTTACGAAATGATCATAAAAAGTACTTTCTGCTCATTGTTTTCTTTATTCTTACATTATTATACTTTTCCTACCTTTTTAAAAATGAATTAGAAAAACAAATCAAAATAAAAGAATTAATTGAAACCATTCTTTTACTATCTGCTACAGCAATTATCTTGTATATAGTGCTTTATATGTATGCAATAAATACACCATTTATTTCTATGACAATAGGATGTATTTGTTTGTTTTATATAGGATTTATGTATATTACAAAAAGCACGAAGGTTCTATCAAAGAATATTCGCACTTTTTGTAATATACTGAGCATACTGTGTTTTTATGGTGCATTATTGTGTTTATTTAAAATAATTCAATGTGCTGATTAACAGTTTCATTTATTATAATATTTATTATACATTATCTTTGCTTTTTGACTTCTTCATGACGACCACGCATCTTTTCTTCATCATGGTTTCTTCTTTTTTTTTCATGTAATTCGCGGTACATAACGTCAATGACACGATCCAGGGTATCATAAAAATTCATTCCTTCATGTTCATATGATGAATTTAAATCATATTCGGCGCTTTTAACATGCAATTCAACACGATGATGTTCATGAACATGGCTGGGCTCGAAATATAAATTAATAAAAACAGGCCCACGATCATTTTCAAGAAATTTAATTACTTTCTCAAGTTGATCATTTGCATAAGCTTCCATCACATCAGAATGATCCATATTGCGAAAAACAATACGTGTATTCATAAGACTACTCCTTATTAGAGAAAAAAGGACCAATAAATATATTATCGTGAGCGTACAATAAATTTAATAGGTACACTACGTAAATCATATTCTTGCCGTAAAACCTTTTCATAATAAGCAAGTTGCGATTGTCCAAACCACATTGGCACATTTACATGTAATACTATCGTAATTGGTGCAGTACTAATTTGATGCGCAGAATAAAAGGCTAAAAGGTTTTTATTATGATATAAGGGTCGTCTTATGGAAGCGTCTTTAAACAACTGTGTCAACTCGTTTTGATTAAATTGGCGGGAATGACGTTCCCATAATTCTTTAATAGCAGGTAAAATTTTTCCAAGATTTTTTCCTGTTTTACAAGAAATGTGAAGCGTTACTATTTTTTTCATTAAAAAATCATACTCAGAAAGCGCGTGATCAAACCGTGTTTTTATGCCTTCATCAATAAGATCTGATTTATTAAATAAAATCATTAATGCTTTATGTTGGCTATCAAATGCATAAAATGCAAGTTTTAATTCTTGATCAACAACACTTTCAGCACTTCCATCAATTAATAACAAAACAATATCTGAATTTTTTAATGCTTGCATAGTCGATTGCACCATCATACCTTCAAGCGGTTCAGTTACCGAACGCATTCTTCGCACGCCGGGCGTATCGGATAGCTGTATATCTTCTTGATAAAATGTAACACGTTCAACAAGCGCTTCACGCGTCGTTCCCGGTTCTGGCGATACAATGGATCGTTCCTTTTGCAATAATAAATTCATTAATGATGATTTCCCAACATTCGGTTTGCCCAATAACATTACCTTATATGCAGGGTCTTCAACATCGATTACTACTGACTCGGGCAAATATTTAATAATTAATTCTAATAAATCAATAATGTTTTTGCCATGTGCAGCAGAAATAAAGCAAGCCTTAGAAAAGCCAAGACTTTCAAAATCATACATATTTTCAATAGCACTATTACTATCTGCTTTATTAACCACCAAAATAACTACTTTGCCATGCTTATGTAATAAATGCGCGATTTCACGATCTTCAGTAACCAATCCGCACTTACCGTCAACAACAAAGAGAATAATTTCTGCTGATTCTATCATAGATAGTGCAATAGTTCGTGATTGACTTAAAATAGGATCTTGAGTCTTTCGTAAGCTAATTCCGCCCGTATCAACTAGCTCAAAGCTTCGCCCTTGCCAAGCAATAGTATCACTCAAAAAATCACGCGTTACTCCTTCAAGATCAAGCGTGATTGCTTTTATATTTTCAGACAAACGATTAAATAATGTAGATTTACCTACATTAGTACGACCAACAATAACAACCTTAGGCTGTTTTATTTTTTTCATTGATTTTCACGCATTTCGGTAATAACTCCAGGAAAATGACATAATAATGTGGATGCCAATTTCCATGTATCTTCATCAGAAACATCCATGTGCAATGCGTCAGCAGGTATTATTTTAGTAGATGCTTTGTGCATACTATAACGCTTAACGTTGTTGCTATACGGTTGTTCTTGAATTGACGGTTGAGCAGATTGTTTTTTGTCATATACATCATTTTTTTGTTTTTTACTTATTTCAACTTTTTGTGTACCAGTAAATTGTACATTTAAAACTGCCTGCGAAGTAAAACATTCTCGCAATAATGGCTGCCATAACAATTGACTATTATCAAGCCATTCTTTAAAAAGTATAAAATCTTTTGGTAATTCAATTATTACAGAATAGGTATCAAGCATATAAGAAACAAGTCGGGCTTGTTTAAAAATTGAACAACCCAATGGATCATTTAGTAGTACGATTTTTGCAACAAAATTTAACCATTTCTGTTCATGAGTAATAGTGTTAGTATTATGATGTAGGATAACATCATCCTTTTTATTGTCTAATTCGCTAATCGATGAATTTTCATGAGAAGTGATTATTGTTGAAAGAGGTGCAGATCCATTATCATCACCAGTTTTTTTTTTATTTTTTTTATATGTGTAACACAAATTTAATAAAATTATTTCTAAAAAAACATGTTGTTGTGTTGTTTTGAGAAATAATTCTTCATGCGTGTATAAATCTTCAATCATTTGATGAAGATTACCGATAGGGTATAACAAAGCATTTTCTTCTAGCATTTGCATTGAAGATATCGATTCATGTGGCGTAACACCATGCTTTATCCACAATAATGCGCGTAATAATACTACCATACGTTGCCAAATAAATTCAGCTTTATGTTTATCGATATTTAATGAATGCAACAATTGCACGAGCTCTACGGCTGATCCGCACATAATACATATAATTAAATTGATTATATGCTGATCGTCAATATGTCCTAACAACAAAAGAACTGTTTCTTTGCTGATAATAGAGCTTGAGAATCGCACTTGTTCTAATAAATTTAATGCATCACGCGCTGATCCTTCAGTATGGCGTACGATAATGTCTAATGCATCATCTGTATATATAATTCTTTCATTTTTACAAATAGTCTGTAAATGAGCTTTAAGTGAATTATGCTCTATCGGCATAAAAAACACTTGAAAGCAACGAGAACGCACTGTATCAATAATTTTATGAGGGTTTGTTGTTGCTAAAATAAATAATGCTGTTGCCGGGGGCTCTTCTAAAATTTTTAAAGCGGCATTAAATGCTGCCTTACTAAGCATATGAGCTTCATCAATTAAGTAAACACGCTTGTGCCCCATTAAAGGAATCAATAATGATGATTCAATAATACTACGAATATTATCAACACCAGTATGCGAAGCCGCATCAACTTCAATAAAATCAGGATGATTACCTTCACGCATGGCACTACATGACTCACAAGTCAAACAAGGTACAGATGAATTTTTTGGCTTTTTTTGAAATAACGATAATGCATAACAATTAACAGCAGCAGCAAAAATACGAGCTGTTGAAGTTTTTCCACAACCTCGCTGACCAGCAAATAAATAAACAGGAAAATAGTGACCTAAATAAAGACTATTTTTTAGGATCCGTATAGCAAGATCTTGTCCGATAACTTGATCGAAGCTTTGTGATCGCCATTTTCTACTTAAATTTAATACAACAGCACTCATCCAGTTTTTACCTTTTTACAATACTATGTATCTAAATGTTTTTTATTAAAAAATAAAAATGGGAAAGTATCTACAAGAAAACAATGCATTCTGCTGCTTCTTTTCAGATCTGACAGGTTGTGCAGTTTTTTCTTTATCCACTTTCCCATTATTTTTAACCCTATTTTTAGTACATAGGGATTATATACTTAAAAAATAATCTATTAAATTATGCCTTATAAATAATAAAATATCAAATTTTAATAAAAAATCTTATAAATTTTGTACCAATATAAATATAGCTTTATTATTAAATGGTGGAGAGAGAGGGATTCGAACCCTCGATACCCCTTTCGAAGTATACATGATTTCCAATCATGCTCCTTCAACCACTCAGACACCTCTCCTTAAAAGCACAATATTTTTTTATTCACCTTGCGCATCGAGTTGTTGCAAAGCAATTTCAACTTCGCCTAAAGGCTCTTCTTCAATTGCAGGTACTTGTTCTTTGGTAGCAACGCCACTTTTTTTAGCAACGGGTTGTGCATTTTTTGATTTTTGCGCAGCAATATCTCTACCACGAGTAATTGCATCAGCAAAATAACCTAATAATAAATTAATTGATTGAGGAGAGTCATCGTTTGCTGGGACAACTAAATCAACTAATGATGGGTCTGAGTTGGTATCAACAATGCCTATTACCGGAATGCCCATTAAAACAGCTTCTTTAACCGCTGATTGTTCTTTAGTCACATCAACAACGACGAGGGCGCCTACTGGCAATGCCAGTTTTCTGATTCCGCCAACTGTTTTATCAAGTTTATCAGCAATCTTTTTATATAAATTAAGTTCTTTTTTTGTATAAAAAGGGTTTGATTCTGCTTTAATTAAAATATCTTCATAATGAAGTAGTTTTGTTAACGATTTTTTTACTTGGCTAAAATTAAGAAGTGTTCCACCTAACCATCGATGATTTACATAAGGTTGGTTGAGCTTAGTGGCTATATCTTGAATAGATTTAGATGCAGCTTTTTTAGTTCCAACCCATAGAACCGTTTTTCCTTCAGCAGAAATTGTTTCTAAAAATTTTTCTGCGTCATTGAGGCCTTTAGCGGTCTTAGCAACATTAAGAAGATGAACTCCATTTTTATAACCCCAAATATATTGTTCCATCTTAGGGCACCAGCGAGATTTTTGATGGCCGAAATGAACACCCGCTTTTATTAATTCTCCAAATAATTCTTTAAGATCTCTCATCCAAATATCCTTTATACTTTTAATTCATCCATTCATTGAAAGTGTACCAAAATAGAAAAATAATGCAATGTATACAGTGTTGTTTTAATTATTTTTTTTTGCTCCAATAACTTCATTATTAGTAATTGCTTGTTCAAAGCGACGTCCTAAGAGGAATGCAACGATAAACCATAGCCCAATAATAACAGCAAAAAAGAATGAATGAACTGACAGTATTAATGAACCACCCATTTTAGATGCGAAAACATTAAACATTGAGCCTGTAGTTTTAGCGAATTTACTTCCGAATGCATCAATCCATGATTTTGACTTAAATTTAATTTCTTTGATCGTTGGCAAATATAAACTCTCTCTAACGGGAGCAAGGAACGCATAATTTAAGGCAGTGAACACAACAAATGCATTTCTTAAGGATTCCGGAGATGTTTCGAATATAAGATAAAAAAGAATTCCACCCATGGAAAATGGAATCAATACTAGGCAAATACGCGTTCCCAGGCAGGAAAGTAATGCTTGCGTACCAATTAATGAAATCATAAAACCAACTAAATGAGCTTTAAATGCTATTTCAAATAACACTTTGGAAACATCAGAAATTGATCCGGCACCAGCTTCAGCAACGCCAAGCCGTAAATAACCAAGAACTGTTGAAACAATTTCATAAAAAAAGACCATTCCAAAGATTCCAAGTACATAGGGATGTTTTACAAACATTTCAAGACCTGCAAACATGCTTGGCTTGGAAACAATAACATTTTCATTTTTTTGTTTTTCAAGCTGATATGCTGCCTCATATCCATGCAATAAATGCCCGGGAACAGTTCTAATGAATAGTATGGCAACAATGGGAACGAGTGCTAAAAACAATGTAGAGATGATTAAAATAATTTGATGTGCTACAACATGAGTCAAATAAGGATGCATAGCTTGTGAACTTAATCCAAAAATATACCATGCTGATGCGGCCGCAACCATTCCACCAAATTTTGATCCAGCAACCATGTAACCATAATTTTTTTTAGCTTCAGCGGGGCTATTAACTGAATTGGCTAAAGCCCAAAAAACACTTACAACAAATGGCGAATAACCTTCAACAAAGAAATAAAATAACCACCCAAATAGTCGGGTTGGATGTGCATCCGTATTAAGAATGCCAATAGTAGGATGTCCTATGTAATATGCAAAAATAAGATTTGCAATGCCAAAGAGAATACTATAAAAAATAAGTAATTGATATCGGCGGATTCTATCAACTAAACGTGAATAGAAAAAAATTGCGGGAACAAGCATGAGCATCGAAATAACTTTTACCCATGGTATATATTCCTTGCCAACGACTCCCAAAAAAATAGAACTTTTTAAATCACGCGTTATAGTATACGCACCAACAACGAGAAAATAAAGAAATGATAAAAAGAATAACTTCATCCGTTCTTGTGGCTCAATATCAAACAGCCCACGTAACATCTGTTTAATTGTAGATCCCATGCTAACCAAAACCTTCCTATTCAACTTCGGGGTGTTTTTACCAAAAAAGCCTTCTAAAGATCAATTAGAAGGCTTTTTTAAATTATTAACTATTCATATAGAGAAGCATTAACATACGATGCGTTTTTCTTTTATTGCTTTGTCGTATGTTTTGGCAATGTATATCGCAACAAAAAGCCATACACCAACAAGACCAAAAGAAATCAATGAACTGAACATTAAAAAGCGTGCGACACCATCAATAGCACCTTGATGCGCAACCAATGGCGCACGGAATGTATTGATGTAGGATCCACTTCCTTTAGATAAACGCCCACCAAACATTTCAATCCAAGCTTGCGCCTTGTATTTGGTGTCTTTTGAAGTTGGTATATATAGTTGTTTTAATGTTGGTTGGTTTAATGCATAATTGACTGCTTTTGAAAATACCATGATCCAAAAGCCAATTATCAAGGATTGTGGGTTAAGTTTAATTAAAACTACAGCTGCCGTTGTCAAAATAGGGAGCATTAATAATGAAGCTTTCATGCCTAAAACACGCTGTATGCTATTAATACCAAATAATACGCATAATGTTGAAACAACACCAGTCATTGTGGCATAAGAAGCTAAGTATGCACCTACTTCAAGTTCATTGGTAAAAGCAGTTGATACGCTCATTTTAAAATGGAAATCTAATACGGTTACAATTACTTCATAAATGGTAATAATTAAGAAAAGCCCAAGTAAATAGCCACGAGTTACCAATAGCTTAAGCCCTTCAAAAAAACCTGGCTCGCTTTCAATTTCAGATTCCTCACCTTCTGCACGATATCCACGTAACTGACTAGCAGGAGTAACATGCATGAACACCCAAAACATGAAACCGATGAAAAACAAAAGACATGCTAGTACGCCAACAACAGGCGCACTATTAGAGAAGCCTAGTTTTTTCGCATTTAATAAATATGGTCCAACCATATTACCAATTTGTCCAAATAGCGCTACAAGAGGAAATCCTCGTTTTGCTGATTCTGGAGAGGTAATATCAGTAACAATAGCCCAGAAAAGAGCTACCATTAACGAACCAAAAGATTCTACCCAAATATACCATAACCAGCCTAAAATACGCGTAGGGCTTTTAATAGTATTTGCAAGTCCAATAGAAGGATCTGAGAAACAAAAAAACATAATAAGAGCTATCGCACCATAAAGGCCTGTTAAAAAATAAAAAACTTTATGTCGTGGAAATGTGTCAACAAGCTTACTATAAAGGATAACTATAGGAAAAATAATAACGAGAGAAAGAATTTTAGCCCAAGGTTGCCATTCCATACCAATCATTGCATTAAAAATACTATCTTTCATTGGACGTAATGCCCAATAAATTGCGATAATTCCACAAAAAATAAGTGCAAGAATACCGAATTTTTTCAATTCTTCCTTGCTCTCAAAATTTCCCCAAAGCATTGTCGCAAGACGTTTTAACATTCGAGCATCCCTTCAAAAATAAAAATATTGTTACAATAAAAAACTTACCTTTACCACACAAATCTACCAAAGGATTAATGATTTGTAAAAATTATCTTATTTAATTTACAAAAAAATAGCTTTTTCAACTGAATCTTCATTTTTCTGACACTAATGTCGTTCCATTGGTCTTACTGCTATATAGTAATATCTTTTTTCTGCAGCAAAATAAAAAAATGGTAAATATATACTAAAATAGAACTTTTTAGACGCCCTACTAGATATTTCAATTAGAAACATCATTTTCATTGACAAAAAGTAGTAATAATTTATTCTAAGTAAGAGACATTATTACTTAATTAAAAAGAAAAGTTTGAATGTTTTGATAATCTAACCACCGCATTATAACATCAATGGAGCTATTATATGAAAAAAATAAAAAATAAATTCATACAAAATACGCAAGAATTCATACAAAATACACAAGAAATGGAAGCAAGCTCTCTTCCGCTTCTACCTCTTAAGAATATAGCTATACTGCCTAAAAGTATTATTCCTGTTATTGTTGGCCGTGATATCTCTATTAAAGCAGTGGAACATGCATTAAAAACTAATCGCATGCTTTTCATTTCGGCACAAAAAGATGCTACAACAGAAACTCCAACTAAAGATGATGTATTTACCTATGGAACTCGTTCGGTCATATTGCAGGTTATGCGTATGCCTAATGGGCCATTAAAAATACTTGCTGAGGGACTTTGTAGAGCGAAAGTAATTCATTATCATGACCATGAAGATGGTTTTATGAATGTTCATTATGAAGATTTACCAACACCGAACCTAAAACTTACCGTCGAACTTGAAGCAACATGGCGTGAGACTCTTCAGTTATATACAACGTATTCAACGTTAAATGAAAAGATTCCATCTGATCTTATTGCCAATGTAAAAACAGTGCAAGATATGGATTATATGGTTGATACCATTACTGCTCATATCGACAATTTATCACTTCAAAATAGACAAGACATTGTTGAATTACCCGATCTTAATTCACGCATGTTTAAATTATGTTCTTTTTTGGAAAAAGAAATTGACATTCTACAGACAGAACAGCGAATTCGCGGACAGATTCAAACGCAGGTTGATAAAAATCAGCGCGAATATTATTTACATGAGCAAATGAAAGCGATTCAAAAAGAACTTGGGCGTGAAGATCAATCAGAAGAAATTGTTTCCTTACGTCAAAAAATTAAAACTTTCGGGCTATCAAAGGAAGCTAAGCAAAAAGTTGAAAGTGAATTAAAGCGACTCGAACAAATGCCTCCACTTTCATCAGAAGCTGTTGTCAGTAGAAATTATATTGATTGGATTGTGTCATTACCATGGCAAAAGGTAAGCAAAGATACCATTAATATCGCACAGGCAGAAAATATTTTAGATAAAAATCATGCAGGACTTAAAAAGCCAAAAGAGCGTATTATTGAATTTATTGCAGCAAAAAAATTCTCTAAAAACTTATATCGTTCACCAGTTATTTGCCTTGTTGGCCCTCCTGGAGTTGGTAAAACTTCATTAGCGCGCTCTATTGCAGAAAGCATGGGACGTGAATTTATCCGCATATCATTGGGTGGTATACGTGATGAAGCTGAAATTCGTGGTCATAGGCGTACGTATATCGGTGCATTGCCCGGGAAAATTATCCAAGCAATGAAAAAAGCAAACGTGCTTAATCCGATAATTTTACTTGATGAAATTGATAAAATGTCACGCGATATGCATGGAGATCCTGCAGCAGCATTACTTGAGGTTCTTGATCCAGAGCAAAATAAAAACTTTATAGATCATTTTCTTGATACTGGATATGATTTGTCGCAAGTTATGTTCATTGCAACAGCAAATATGATGGATCAAATTCCCTATCCTTTGTATGATCGTCTTGAGATCGTACATATTTCTGGTTACTCAGAACATGAAAAACTTGCTATTGCAAATCAATTCCTTATTCCAAAGAGCTTAAAAGAGCATAATCTTACCAAAAAGCAGTTTATAATTTCTGATGAAATTATTTTATCAATTATTGATGAATACACCAAAGAAGCTGGCGTGCGTCAACTTGAACGTATTATCACAAAATTAATGCGTAAAACAATTCAGTTGATTTTAAAAAATGAAAAAATTAAAACCTACACTGTTACAAAAAGCACTATTATTGAATGGCTTGGAAATTCTATCCATAAAAAAACAAGTATAAGTAAAAAAGCAGAGCGTATAGGCCTTGCAACTGGTCTCGCTTGGACTGAGGTTGGTGGTGATGTGTTAGAAATTGAAACCTCAGTGTTAGCTGGAAAAGGCGGCCTTACACTTACTGGTCAGCTTGGTGAGGTTATGCAAGAATCTGCTCAAGCTGCGATGAGCTATATTAGATCTCGTGCAAAAGACTTAGGGTTAAAAACCAATTTTTATTCAACAAACGATATTCACGTACATATTCCAGAAGGTGCTACACCAAAAGATGGTCCCTCTGCAGGAATTACTATTTGTACAGCGTTAGTCTCTGCGTTAACCAATAATTCAACTAAACAAAATCTTGCAATGACGGGTGAAATTACTTTACAAGGTAGAATTCTTTCGATTGGTGGACTTAAAGAAAAAATTCTTGCGGCAAAACAACATAGTTGCACAACAGTTATTGTACCGTTAGAGAATTATGATGATATACAAGACATCAAAAAGGAGATGTCTCTTGATGACATCACCATAACTTTTGTTAACAATATGGATGAAGTGCTTAAAAATGTATTTATAAAAGATCCTTTTGATAAAAAAATACAACCGGTTAAAAAAAGCTCTATTAAAAAAAATAAAACATTATAAACATTATTCATGTTAAGGAATTCACAATGGTCAATAAATATCTTTCTTCACTATTTTGTATTATTACTCTGACGCTTACTCCTGCATGCTGCAAACGTCAGAAAAAGAATATTAACCACAAGGATGCCAAAGTAACTATTGAAGTTGATAATACAATTTTTGAAATAAAAGATATCGATGAAGTAAAAAAATCAATTAATAAGTTTTAAGCTTACTTAATAGGTGAATAAGCTTAAAACTTATTATTTCATAGGTGTCGCTCTCATGCAGATTATTTATTTACTTTTTGAATGGTTGCGACGCCAATTTTCGCCATGTGCCCATGACATACATCTGGTTATATAATAGCTTCCATGAGACATATTTTTGCATTTTTTTGAATTATAAAAATTTTGTAAGTACTGCTTAATTTTTATCGGTAGGTGTTTTGAATTTTCTTGTTCAGAATGATCATGTGGTTCATGATTATGCAATTTCATAATTACTTCCTTTCTAGTGCTAATTTTTCTTTCTTATGTTCTAGTTCCAATTGAGCTTTCTTATATCGTAGATCTTCTTGTTTTTTTGTTGCCTGATTGGATGCATCTGCTATTAACTCTGAACGTTTTTTTGTTATTTTTTGCTGCTTGTGTTGTATTTGTGCGGCCTTTTCTTGATATTTCAAATCAAGCTCTTGTTTATCGATATTTTCTGGCGTTATTTGTTGTTTCCAACTACCCCAATAACAAAAAGTTGTTCCAACACACAATAAACCTACTGTTAATGCGCAAATTTTATGCGTATCCATGATAAAACCTTTTTATTTTTATCTTATTTTATTGAATTCCTATCTTTAACTTTATCTAACTAAATCCTTTAAAATCAATAGTTTTATTATGTTTTTTTTAAAAAACAAGTATACTCAAGAATATGAAAAAGATAGCACAATGGTATCGATCTCTTTTAAAGAACATACAATTGCAGTTATTTATATCATTTGTTTCTTTACCATTTTTAATTCAGTGGGGATTGCCGATCTCCATGTTGACACCCATAAGTACGTTAATTTTTGGTCCATTTTTAACCTGTTTTTTACTAATTTCATCATTAGTTTTCTTTTTGGAACTTTTTTGTTTGCCAAATATGCCTTTAATATGGTGCCTTGAGCGCGCTACTACACTATGGCTTATGTGTCTTGAGTTAGAACAAAAAAGTTGGCTCATTGGCTTTATAAAGCCTCCACTAATAATTCTCTGCATGATTCCATGTATGGCACTTGTAATAGTACATAATAAAAAAGTTGCTACGGTATTACAACGTATAACTCTATTGATAACATTTCTTATTATAAGCTGTATTTTACTTAAACTATTTCCATTGTACAAAAATAATAAGATTGAGAAGATTAAATGTAATAATGGTGAAATAACCCTAATAACTCATGATGCAACTCTTACTATGATTGACCCAGCTTTTATTGCATCACGACCATCATATGAGTCGTTTATCTCATACACGCTTATTCCAGAAATTATACAAAGAACAGGTAATACTCATATTGATCATCTTGTTGTTTTTAAATTCAACAAACGGATCATTGATGCCTTACAATTTCTTAGCTCAAAAATAGTTATAAAAAATATCTATTTACCTTCATGGAACGGAAAGATACCATCATTCACATGGCGATCATATGCGCATCTTAAAAAAACTTTAGCTAGTAATAATGGAAAAATAGTACCGATATCATTTAGAAAACAACTCTCCATTGATCAATCTTGTATTCTTTTTATTGAACCTAATATATCAACAAAAAGAATATCTTATTATGATGCTACATATCAAAAATTATGTGTGAACGGGATAATTAATAATGAACTTTTTATTCTATAAATTGATGTCTTTCAATGCTATAAAAAAGTATTATTATTAAAGATTTAACTACCTATCTTTTTTGTATATGGACAAATTGAACGTGAATAGCTGTTGCTTTTTGAACTTGAAACAGAAAGTTGTTATAGATAATTTCTTCATCTTTTTGTGGTACATGACGAAAAAGCTCTGTTAAAAAGCCTGCAAGAGATACTGCACCTTCAGTAACGAAGGTAATGCCTAGAAATTTACCAAGGTCACGCAACGTGATAGTTGCATCAACTAACCATTCATCTTCACCCATTGGCATTATTTTACCAATCGTAGATTCATGTTCATCACTAATTTCACCGATAATTTCTTCAATAAGATCTTCAAGTGTAACAAGTCCGGTAAGAATACCATGCGCATCAGTTACCATAGCAATATGCAACTGTTTTTCACGAAATTTTCCTAAAAGCTCAAAAACTGTGATATTTTCGGGAACGAACATAATGGGGCGAACAATATTTTGTACAATCTTATTTTCTTTTTTTGCTAGCATGATAAAAAGATCTTTTTGATGAACCATTCCAATAATATTATTAGGTGTGTTTTCATAAACGGGGATACGCGTATATGAGTGTTGTGTAAAAAATCCAAATATTTCGTCTATAGCTGTATGTACATCAAGAGATATTATTTTTGCGCCAGGAGTCATTACTTCTGCGATTGGAGTATTTCCGATCTGAAAAACATTTTGTAACATTTCTCTTTTTTCGAGCTCAAGAAGTCCTTTTTCATGAATATAATTAATTAAAAATTGAATTTCTCTTTCTGATGAGATCCATTGAGATGAATTTTCCAGGGCTGCTTCACCTCCTACCTTGTACATGACATAATCAGAGAATTTTACCAAAACAATTACGAAGGGGTAAAGGGTATAATAAATACAATTAATAAGCCATAAAATTGATTTAAATGCTTGCTCACTACGAATTTTTGCGAAATTTTTTGGTAAAATTTCTCCAAAAACAACAATGCCCAGAGAAGCAAATGTAATTCCAAACGTAAAGCCAATACTGCTTGAAAAACCAATATGAGTGAAAATTGTACTCATTATAAATGTTGCAAGTGACGCAGCTGTTACATCAACAAAGCTATTAGCAACAATAACAGTTATAAGTACTCGCTGCGGAGCTTTTTCTAACGTTTGTAAGAGTGAAAGATATTGTGTTGTTGTATGAGCAAGCTCTTTTAGCCTAAAAAGGCGTAACGCTGTAATACTCGTTTCTAAAAACGATAAAGTTGCACGTAATATAAGCGTAATACATAACAAAATAGAAGGGATAATTAGTTGACTAAGCTGATATGGTTCCATATACCAACACTTTCTTTATTCACCATCATTATTTTTTGTATCATTTTTCAAACTATCTTCATTTAGATCATTATCGTCGTAATCGTCATTATCATCATCATCATCATCATCGTCGTCATCATCGCTGTCATCATCAAAATCACCCTTATCATCTAGTTCCTTTTCAAAAAAGGCAAGCAGCCTTTTACTGCGTGAAGGATGACGTAATTTTTTTAATGCTTTTACCTCAATTTGTCTAATTCGTTCGCGAGTAACAGAAAAATCTTTGCCAACTTCTTCGAGTGTATGTTCAGAGGCAACATCAATGCCAAATCGCATTTTAAGCACCTTTTCTTCTCGGGGAGTGAGTGTTTTTAACACTTCACGAACGCGATCTTTTAGATCTGAATTGGCAACTGTTTCAGCAGGTGAAGATTCTTTGTCATTTTCAATAAAATCTTTAATATAAGCATCTTCACTATCCCCTACAGGCGTTTCGAGGGATATCGGCTCTTTAGAAATCTTAATGATATTTTTAATTTTTTTCTCATCAAGATTAAGCTCTTTTGCTAATTCGGCATAGGTAGGCTCACGTCCATTTTCTTGTATAAATGTACGTTTAATTTTATTGATCTTGTTAAGAGTTTCAACCATATGAACAGGAACACGAATAGTACGAGATTGATCTGCAATAGCTCGCGTAATAGCTTGACGAATCCACCATGTTGCATAGGTAGAAAACTTGTAACCACGTTCAAATTCAAACTTTTCTACCGCCTTCATAAGGCCAATGTTACCCTCTTGGATAAGATCCAAAAAGTGTAATCCGCGATTAACGTACTTTTTAGCAATATTAACTACAAGACGTAAATTTGCTTTAGCAAGGTTGTCTTTTGCAATTTTATCTTGTTTTTGATTGATAATTAGTTGGTTATAATAACTCAAAATAAGTGGCTTTGGTAAGCCTATCTCGACTTCAAGTTTTTTAAGTGTTTTTGAAGCGGCACGCATTGAAGATTTAATTTCTTCTATTTCAATCATTTCTGCTGGTGTAGGTGATTCAATAGAGGTATATGCGGCCAACTGATTAAGGGATTCTTGCGCAATAATCTCTTTTTCATTGAATTTAGTGATATATTTTTCAATTTTTTTGCAAAATTTTCTAATAAGTTTATTAGAAAATTTTATGGTACGTATTGTCGCAGCAATATTTTCTTTATTTGCTTTAACAGCATCAAGCATCTCTTTTTTCTTTTTTGGATCAGAAAGTTTGCTGCGATATGAATGGTAAATTTTTTCTTCGTTGTTAATAAGATCACTGATATCTGTTATTGTTTTTAATAAAGCATGTTTTTCTTCTTCAATTTTGGGAATATTATCTTCATCAAATTCAGAAAATTGAATAAAATCTTTTAAATTTAGAATGTTTTTTTCAAGTTTTTCACCCATAAGAACAAATTCTTTATGAAGAAATGGAAAACGTGAAATTGCTTCGATGCTATCATTTTTGCTTTTAGAAATTTGATCAGCAATTGTTGTTTCTGTTTTTTTATTGAGAAGAGGTATCTTGCCAATGTCGCGTAAATATGATTTTACACTATCAGCGACGCTTGATTCAGTTTCCCGTTTAATTTCGCTTTCTTCTTCATCCTCTTCAGCTTCCTCTTCTTCTACTTCTTCGAATTCCCCTGATTCAAGGCCATATGTTTCAAGTTTTGTTTTAAGTTTTAATCGAGAGGGTTCGATTTCCTCAAGCTCATCTTTTTTAAGATTATCACTTTCGAGTTCTTCTTGGGTAACAAATTCAACATTTTCTTTCTCAAGAATACGTAAAATATCAGTTACTTCTGTATCGGTGACGTTATTTTTATCACTAAATGCGATAAGCTCTTCATAGCTTACTAATCCATTAAGTTTGCATTTTTCAATAAACTCTTCAATGATTTCTTTATGCAAATCAATGTTTGTAACTACTTTTTTTATATTTTTTTTAACGATTGGTTTAGCTTTAGTCATTGTTTTATCCCCTATGTTTTATTATATGTTGTTAGAGGTTATCTTGATGCGGTGATGAAATGAGCTTATTTTGTAAGTTTATTAAATCATGTAAAATAAGCGATACTTTATCAACATTACCTTCCTGTTTTGCTTGCATTAACTGTATTTTTATATCACGCACAATAACTTTCCACTGTTTTTTTTGTAATTGCTCAAGAAGTTTATCAAATGCATTATTATCCATGATCTCATTCTCTTCAAGAAGCAATTTGCTAACATAATGTTTTTCATGCTCATCAAGTGTATCAAAAAAAATACTAAAGGTAACTATTTCAGATTTTTCTTGAGTTGCCCTTAGTTTTGCTAAGATATCTCTTAATGGAGATGGTAAATAATGTATCAATCTTAGCCTACTTTCTCCATTAAATAGCTTCATATTATTTATTATAGCACAAAAGATTCGTTTTTCTAGTAATGGAAGAGGATTGCTTATAATAGTGACATTTGATTGAGCAGCATTGTTCTGTACTGTACTTTGCTGGCTATTTAATCGGATAAGCTCTTCCTTTAAGGCATTAAAAGATATATCAAATGCAACTGCAGCTTTTTGGAGTAAAATATCTTTTTTTAATGAATCGGTAATTCCGGTAATAACTTGCAAAAACGAGCGTGTTGTTTGAATTTTTTGATGTAATGATTTATTACTGAAATTATTACCTAAAGTATCTATAAAAAAAATAAAAATATCTTGTGCGCCATGAATAAGTTCCTGAAAATCGCCTTTTTTAGTAATAAATGAAGCAGGGTCTTCATTGGGAGGTAAAAGAATTACCTTAAGTTCAAGGTTTACGTGCCAACAAAGCTCAGTAAGTCGTAATATCGCTTGTTTTCCTGCTGTATCATTATCGTATACAACAAAGATATGCTCGGCATAGCGTGCGAGTTGTTTAAGATGTTCGATGGTACACGCAGTGCCTAATGTTGCCACGGTATTGGCAATACCTTGCTGAATCATCGCCATACAATCTGTATATCCTTCGACAAGAAAAATTTTGCCTGTTTCCTGGATGCTTTTTTTTGCTTTATCAAGATTAAAGAGCAATGATCCTTTAATAAAATATTCATTTTCACGAGAGTTATAATATTTCGGCCGCGTATCTTGTTCCTTAAATATACGTCCACCAAAACCACAAAAGTTACCAAGAGCATTTTTAATAGGAAAAATTAATCGCTCTTCAAAAGGCGAATATAATGTGGTGCGTCCTTCAATTAAAATATTAGCTTCGATAAGATCGCGCGCCAATATTGATTGCCGTTTCATGGTGTATAATAAATCGCTAATACTTGTATTACCACTTGGAAAATAGCCAAGCGTAAAATAATCAAATGCGCTTTGTTCAAAGCCACGTTGTAGAAAATATGACTGAGCAGATGAATTTTTGAGTAATTGTTCATGGCACCATAACGCAAGAGCCCGACAAATGGAGAAATAGTTTTGTTTATTATCATTATGTTTTTCAGAAAATTCAAAAGATAGGCTTTGAGGAAGGTTGATATTGTGTTTTTCTGCAAGTAATTTTGCAGCATCTTTCTGTGAACAATTTTCAATTTTTGCAATAAATGAAATCACATCACCTGACAAGTGACAGCCAAAACAATAAAAAATGTTTTTATCGGGACTTACCGTAAAAGAAGCTGTTTTTTCATGATGAAAAGGGCAGGTTCCTTTATGATAACCGCCAGCTTTTTTGAGTGTGACATATTCATTAATAACATCAAGAATAGAAACGCGTTCTTTAATAAAACTAAATAAATTCATAATTTTTGTGCCATATAAGAATGATTATAAACACTATATATATTTAGTTTAGCTGATAGATTTTGTTGTGCAATAAACATTTTCATTTGGATTACGTATGTTTTTAAAGGATTTAAGTTGGCCGTGTCTTATGGAGTGACAGTAAACTGATGCATGATTAGATCTTTTTTAAAAATAAGCCGATTTTAATTTCCAGATTAGAGCAATCTATTGTTGTTGTTCTTTAAGTTTTCATTTCCAATATACCTTGATGTTTTCATCAAAAACTTGCATATTTCTACTGTTCTGTTATTAATCGAAAGAATTATTTAAGCGTATTGATAGATAATAAAATATAAGGATGGGGTTTATATGAAGCAGTATGTAATGGAGTTTCTTGGTACATTTTTTGTAACTATAGCTATAAGTCTCATTGGTAATCCAATTGCAATAGGGCTTATGTTGATGGCAATGATTTATGTTGGTGGGCATATTTCTGGTGCGCACTATAATCCGGCAATTAGTTTTGCCTGTTTTGTCCAAAATAGATTACAACTTACTGAAATGGGAATGTATATTGCTGCTCAGTTACTTGGTGCAACTGCGGCATTATGTTTTTTTATGATGATTACTAATAATAGTTTTATTTTAGATATGGTACCCGGAAGTTCTGTTGTCGGCCCGATGTCAATTGAACTTTTGTTAGTATTGGTATTATGTTGGGTATATTTAACCATGAATGTCACTAATCGTTATAAGGATACAGCGATTTCTGGAATTGTAATAGGTTTAACGCTAATGGCAATAGCATCTATTGGAAGTATTTTTAATCCAGCAGTTGCGGCTGCATCAGTGTTATGTAACATCATACAAGAGGGATCATTTAATGATTTTTCAAGTTTAATTGTATATATTGTCGGACCTTTAGTTGGAGGACTTGGTGGATCAGTTATATTTAATTATTTTAAGTCTGAGCTATAAATTCTATTGTGAGATATTAAAAAGTATTAAAATTACAAAAATTAAAAAAATTTATGTGAAAGCATCAGTAAAGAGGTGAAATAAATAATACAATATGCCGTCATTGTTTGTAACGGTTTCTTTAAATAATTTAAAATATCACAAATTTGTGTGTGTTTATTTAATCGTGCTAAATCATTAGCGTTGCAGCCATTTTTGTTTTGTAAAGTTGCATCTGCACCAAATTCTAATAGTAAGGTAACAAACTGCGCATCACCTTTTTGTGCAGCTATCATAAGCATTGTTTCTCCGCTTTCATTAACGCAATTAAGGTCGAAATTTTTATAATCTATTAATGTTCTTTCTAATTCAACATAACGATCCATTTCCTCTATTTTTCCAGAAAACCATAGAGAATCTGCTATTTTATCCCCATTGATGATAGAGAATAAATGCTGTTGAAGCTTTTTCGTATCGTCAAAATAATTGCTAGATGGTGAATTTATAAGAGAAATTATGTCTTTAAAGAGATTATCGTTATTTTTTTTTAATCGCCAATACGTTACATGTGTGCCATAGGATGATGATGTTTCCCAAGTATTATGCCTTATTATAAGTCGGCGTATTCCAATTTTCGATATAACTTCTGTTGTATCATTGGCGATCACACCAAAATGCTTTATATGAATATCCATAGTTTGTGAGGTCGTTTTGTCGTAGTTCATATACATGACCAAATCTCCAGGAGCAGGATCTTTAACTTGGTTGAAAAAATTAAAAGGAATATCAACTTTACTAAGCCAGTGGTCAGAGCAAATCAGTTGTTTATCTATCAGTTCAAGCTGTTGAAGCGATAGTTGTTGAGCTAAAATTGTACGGATTGCATAATCATAACAAATTCTTGATCGGGATCCTGGAGGGTATCTATATTCTATCGATGTTGATGGAAATATTATCATTAGTTCTCTAATAAAATCGTCGTCTTTGTCACATCCATCAATATGTTGTCTTTTTTTATCAAGAGCACTATTTTTTGGTTGCTTAATTGGCTTATAGTAACGACATGGCTTTTTAGGTGTATCCATACAGATTGTATGAAACATTTGAGCGCAGAATAAAACAAAAAGAAGTAATTTAATTTTAATTTGTTTGTTTAACATAATATTTCCATTTTTTTTATCATATTTCATCTACAATAAGATTAGCTCAAAATTATTTTTTGCGCATGGTCTATTGAAAGATTTACTCTTTGAGTTATCCTTAAAGAAACAAGCTATTGTTACTATTTATAAAAGAGTATTACATAATGAAAATATCATTAAATTGGATTTTTGATCATATTCAAGGAAAATTATCAGACATTAATATTTCGCAGTTGGTTGATATTTTTATTAAAACAACTGCAGAAATTGAATCGTGGAAAGAAGTTATTCTCAATGTTAACGTTTTAACCTTAGCGCGGGTGGTAAGCGCTACAGAAAACGCAATTATTGTACGATCTATAGAGCATAATAGAGAATATAGTATGTCATTGCGCGATGATATTGTGATTAATTCCTGGTATATGATTTTTGATGATGGTGGCATGCCAAAATGGGCAACATCTGTAATTTTTGGTGGAATTAAGGAAATGTTGTTACCGGCATTTGATATTACAGAAAGTTTGTGTTCAGGGGGATGGAAGTCAACGATAGAGTTGCATGATTATATTATTGAAATTGATAATAAATCGATAAATAATCGTCCTGATTTATGGGGGCATCGTGGTTTAGCTCGTGAAATTGCGGCGATGTTGAACTTGCCATTAAAGCCTATTGAAGAATTTATCGTGCAAAAAGATATTATGACGTATCCATCTGTAGCACCTAGCAGTATAAATAATAGATTTTCTTTTGAGATCAAGTCTACAGAGACATGTGAACGTTTTGCTGCTTTGCATATATCATCTATTAGTTCACCGTCGTCTCAATTGAATATTGTTGCACGATTAAGCCGTATTGACAGTAGAGCTATTAATTTTTTAGTTGATGCAACAAATTATGTAATGCTTGATCTTGGGCAACCAATGCATGCTTTTGATGCAGATAAGTTGCCGTCAAAAAAAATTATTATTACGCATGCGAACGCTTCTGAAAAGTTATCATTACTTGATGGTGACAATATTGAATTAACGTCTCATGATATTATTATCGCCGATGGTGATATGCCTATTTCTTTGGCAGGTGTTATGGGAGGATCAACCACAAGTATTACTGCGCAGACAAAGTCGGTACTTATTGAATCAGCACATTTTGATCCAACAATAATTAGGCGTACATCAGCGCGTCATAAGAAACGAACTGAAGCCTCAATACGATTTGAAAAAAGTCTTGATCCGTATCAAAATATTGATGCCTTGATGAGGTTTTTGTTTTTAATGAATGCCGCAGGTGTTACGTATCAACTAGATGAACATATTATATCATTGGGTAAAAGCATACAATCTTCCGTCATTACTATAAAGCATACATTTATTGAGCAATATCTTGGTATTCTTATTCAGCCTGAACGTATTGTGAGGATTTTGGAAAAAATTTCTTTTGGTATTGAGCAATCAGTTGAGGATAGCAAAATCATATATATTATTACGGTTCCATCCTTTAGAGCTACAAAAGATATTAAAATACCGGAAGATATTGTAGAAGAAGTTGGTCGTTTTATTGGGTATGATACATTGCCACGAGTTATGCCTTCCTTGCAATTACACTCATCTGATTTACATACAACTAAAATAACGCGTACAATCAAGCATTCGCTCAGTTATGGGTTGATGATGCATGAATTATATGGATATTCTTTTTTTGATGAATCTGTGTTGCGTAAATGTGCGTGGCAACCGTCAAACTATATACCAATTAAAAATCCTATTTCTGAAAACTATACACGACTTGTTACCACCTTGCAGCCTCATTTGATTGCTGCTGTTGGTGAAAATAGTATTCATCATACCGCATTACGTTTTTATGAATGGGGTCGTGTCTGGTATATGAAAGATGACAATATTGTTGAGCAAAAATCAGTGAGTGGTATTTTCTTTAATCAAAATCTCACCGCAGGATCAAAAGAGCAAGATATCGATTTTTATGCTGGTAAATCATTGCTCATGCGTATGTTTGATGAGTTACATATGGATATTATGTGGAAACAGCATAATGAAATTGGCTATCCATGGTATTCATCTCATCAAATGTCCATGCTTATGCATAATGAAATATCTATTGGTATCGCTGGTATGATAGATGAATCAGCGTTACATCGATTTTCTTCTACCGGGGGATCAGCATTTATTTTTGAAATTAATGCTGATTATCTTCTTGCATATAAGCGACCAATTGTACGCTTTGAACCATTATCAAAATATCCATCAGTACGCCGTGATGTGAGTATGTTAATTCCATTGCATATGACTACCGATAGGGTGATAGATATAATTAAATCTATTGATAATCGCATTGCAACAGTGACTCTTATCGATTTCTTTACGAAAAATGAATGGAAACAAGAAAAAGCGATGACATTTCATGTTGAAATGTGTGATAAGAATAAAACGCTTATCTCGCATGAGGTAGATGAACTTTGGAATGGCATTATTGATCAATTGCAGCAACATGGAGCGATTATTAGATAGTATGTTCAATACCATGAAAAACTACATTTTGGTGGCCATTTTTATTTTTATTGTTGATCGCGTTCTAAAGATAGCAGCTCTGGCGTGGTGCACAGATTTTGTTTATGTGATAAACTCATATGTCACTTTTGATGTTGTCATTAATCGTGGTGTTTCTTGGGGGCTGTTACATTCAACAAATGATTTTATTTTTTTTATGGTTTCATGTGCCATTGTAATAATTACTGGTGCGCTATGTTGGTATGCATATAATCAATATCGACAAGGTATTTCTATTCTAGGAGAGATTTGTATTATTGCCGGTTCTGTCGCTAATTTGACGGATCGTCTATTTTATTCTGGTGTTGTTGATTTTATTGTACTTTCATATAAAAATTGGTTCTGGCCGGTTTTTAATATAGCAGATGTAGCAATTGTTATTGGTACTAGTATAGTAATGTTTCAGCAGATAAAACGGCCATGATTTATTCTTTGTTATTAGCTCTAAAAGATAATTTACAGGCATTTTTGTTGCCTTCTATTTGTGCATATTGCAAAGTATTTATGCTTAAAAGAACTATTTTTTGTACATTGTGCATGAGTAAAATTATTCCGATTGTTTCTCAAAAAATTGATGTAACTGCGAGTTTTTCTATGACGGTATTTGCTATTTCAGATTATAAAGACCCTCTGAAAAAGTTGATTTTAGCAAAAGGGTGGTCTGATAGCTTAGCAAGCTATTACATGGGGCAATTGTTATGGAAGTTTATACCATTACAACAGTTTGATTATGATGTTATTGTACCGATTCCATTACATTGGACTCGTTACGCCTGGCGTGGTTTTAATCAAGCACATGAGATTGCACGTGTTATACAAAGGAAAAAGAATGTACCAGTTGAACATTTACTTAAACGAGTGAAAAAGACCGAATTTCAATCAACACTTGCGTCAAACATGCGGGTGGAAAATCTTAAAGAAGCGTTTGCATTGAGCACAGTAAATAAACAAGATTTTGTGGGTAAACATATTTTATTAATCGATGATCTGATGACAACAGGATCAACATTGCGTGCAGCAGCAAAAGAGTTGTTAGTATTAAAACCAAGAAAAATTACTGTAGTAGTTGTATGTAGAGTAGTATAAGAAAAAGGCCAGAAATATTCTGGCCCTCGTGTTAGATAACTTTATTAACCAACAATGGTATAAACTAATGGTTCAATTTCTTGAGTGGAATTAACAATTGCCTGAAGCATTTGAAGAAGTTGCTCAATTTTTAACTTTGTTTGTTGCATTTTATAAGCAGCATTTATTTTTTTTAAAAGGAATTCGTTGTTGTAGGTATTTTTTTCATTATCAGGTTTTTTGTTGTCATTATCGGAGCAATAACCGTCCTTGTTTATATCATTTTTTTCGTTTACAGGCAGTTTAAACGTTGTGTTAAGAGAATGAATATTCATAAGGCCTGTTTTTAAATTTCTAATTTTTGCGCACTCTTCTTCAATAATATTTTCTTTTTCTTTTTCATGTGTTCTAAAATTATTGTCTATTGTAGTAACCTGTTCAACAATAGTTTTTTGTAATGCAGCAAGAAGAATGTTTTGTTGTTTTATAAATTCTTTATCTTTGCTTTCTATTGTTTCTCGTAAGAATCGTTGTTTTTTGTTATTTTCTCTCGCTAGGGAAGCGTGTACTTTGCAGGCTGGGATATCATTAATTTTTAATAGTAGAGGATAGTTTTCTATGCATAAGTGTAATATCTTCATAATCTGGTTATTATTTCTATCAATATTTAAGTTTTTATCAGTATCATTTTTATCAAAAGCTAAATTGATATTAGCTAATTTTGCAAGAGCTGAGTTTAATTGGTTATAATAGTCCTCATTGTTTAAATTAAATGTTTTGTTTTCTAAATCTGCTAAAATATTTATTTCCTCACCATATATCAAGTCTTGTCCTTTTCTCCAAAGACTCATGCCCTCTTCTGTTGGCATTGGGGTGAAAATTGTGGATAGTTGAAGTAAAGTTGATTGTTTTGTAACCATACTCAGTATAGATGATGGAATGATTAGTGATAGTAAAAATAAGCAGTGAAGTAAATTGTTTTTATTCATAGAAAATGTCCTTAAATGAAGGGGGCCAGATATGTTTGGGCCCCTGCTTTTTATATGACTTATTGGTTAGTTAGTTGTTTGATATCATTGTTATTGGGTGATAATTCCATTATTGTTGGCATAGTAAAGCTTTGTTGTAACAAAGTTGTAAGGTTGTTTTTTATTTGTTCATTTTTCTCAAATATTTGCTGCTCTGGCAAGTTTGTCGGTTGTGTCGGTTGTGTCGGTTGAGATAATTTTTGTATATTAGTTCTAATTGAAGAATTTAGTATGCCAAATGTATTCATTTGTGCTATTAATGTTTTCATGCGTTCTTCTTCTTCTGTTAATAATGTATTTAATGATGTATTGTGATTGTCGGCGAGTTTTTTAGTATCTTCTTTGTAGGCAGTTATCGCATTCGTTAATGTCTTTGCAAATAAGTCTGTGCGCACATTACGTTGGAGGGTATAAGACTCATTTTTATCGTGCATTGTGGAATCATGTAAAAATAATTTTTTTTCATATTCTGATTTGAGACATGCGAATGATGTTTGTGCTAGTTTATCAGAAATTCTAATTTTTTTTGTTTGATCGTTTTGTTGGCATAATGCTGCTATCAGTAAAAGAGAGTCTGTATCTTTTCTTTCAGTTGCTTGTTGTATTGCGCTAAGCAATAGGCTAAGGTGTGTTGCATTATCAGTGTCAAAAGTACCTTGTTTGAGATAAGATATTATATTTTTTATTGTACATCCCAAGGAGAATTTAACTGTGTCCACCCATCCTAAACCTTCTTTTGTGGGTTTGGGCAATGAAACTGATTGACAGAAATCGGATGAAAATAGATCATTATTTATAGTTGTAGTTTCTTCTGCTTTAGTCGTTGAAAAATCAACTGTTTGTAACTCATTAGGAGTTGTTTTTAATCCAAAAATAAATTCAATATCTATTGCTAAATCGCTATTTTCAAAATCTAAAGTTATATTATTGTTATCTGATTGTTCTTGCTGCATGCTGATTACATATGAATTAGTTAATAATAATAAAAGTAGTGAACAGTTACATACTATATTTTTTTTCATGAAGGTCCTTTTTTATCGAATATGACGATAATAATTATATGTGATCATCAGTTGGTAAATATTTAGTTATATAACTCCTTTTTTTAATTGGTACATTTTTGTTGGTATTCTAACGCGTGTTGAAAAGAAATCAAAGAGTTTTTTTATTTTTTTTCAATTAATATACCATTGTAAATTGTCCATTCTGTGGTAGGATATGAAATTATTATTATTGTATAAGGTCTTATTATATAAAGGGTAGATATGAATAAAAAAATTCATCAAAGTATGCTCGTTAGTGGTGTTCTTGTAAGTCTTTCTTTTTTGCCAGGATGTGCACTGACCGATATGTTTAAAGGAAGAAACACGCAGTCTACGACAGAAAGTAGTAGTCCGATGGCAGATTCTGGATTACCAATGACTGGTGAAGTTTTAGTGACGATGAAAGGAATACCTGCAATTACTGTGGATAGCTTAGCAATAGAAAGAGAAAAATTATTGAAAGCAAATCCGCAGATTAAACAAGCTTTGGCAGTCATGGATCCAAAAGCATTTGATCGTAATTTATTAGAAGGGTTAATTGGTGCTAAAGTAATTGATGAATATGTTTCGTCGCATAAAATTAATCAAACAGCAGCATATCAAGCTGAATTGAAAGATATGTGTAAATCGATGGAGCAGATGTTAAATCAAAAATATTTTAGTGAACAGAAATCAGTTGTTGTATCCGATTCGGAAGTAAAGTCATTTTATGATGCCAATAAAGATAAAATGCGCGGCATTATGATATCACAAGGTGGTGTTGCTGCAACAGGAATTGAATTTACTGATAGGGCATCAGCCGCTGCATTTGTTGCTAAGGCGAAAGCTACTCCTGGAGGATTTAAAAAAGCAGCTCAAGATGAAAACCTTACTGCAAAAATTAAAGATTTTAAATTAGTAAATAGCCAAAGCATTGGTATTGATGAAATGTTACGTGACAAAATTGTTGCAATTAAATCAGTACCAAGTATAGATTTATTTGAGGTTGATGGTACATTTTGGGTAGTGCATGCTACTACAAAAGAAGAACCAAAATACCTTCCTTATGAACAAATTAAAGACAGACTGAAGCAAGAGCTGGAACAAAATAAACGTGTTGAGCTTTTTGAAAAAGAGATTGCAACATTGAGAAATGAGTATGCAGTTGAAGTTAATGAAAATTATTTTAAGAATGCAGAAATGCCACAACAAGAACTACCACAAGGCGCTGTTCAATCGGGTGGAATGGCTAATGTAACAGATAAAAAAGATGCAACGACAAAACAGCTTGCATAAAATGGAATAACAATAACGAAATAGTGGGGAGCATAAGCTCCCCTTTTTATTATAATGAAGGTAAAAATCAGTATGAATATAGGTATGGTAGTACGTTTATCGGTAGTAATAGCAATAGTAACAATGGCAATGCATGCAGAAAATACTAATAATAGTACAGCATCAGATTTTGTTTTATTGGATCAGATTGAAGTTGTTGTATATGGCCAAGAGGATGTAGAAATAATTACTAAATCTGATCTTGATCGGCCAAGCCTTGGTGGTGGTTTTCGCACAAAGGATGAAATTATCTTTGAACGAGAAGTTCTTCTTGACGCAAAAAAGCATCATCTTCCTCAAGATGAAGAAGCGATAGATGCTTATCTTATACAGATTCAACGTGAGCATAATTTATCAGAAAAAGAGCTCGAAGAAATATTTACCTCTTCAGGATATACTATTGAAGAAGGTCGTCAGCAGCTTCAGATGTTACAGACAATAAATACGATGTTAGATGTAAAAATTCGTTCAAATTTAATTGTTCCCCGTAAAGATGTTGAAGAATATTATAATAATAATCCGGTAATGATAGAAGCGACATATACATTACAGCGCGCATTTGTACCTCAATCTAAAAAAATGTCTCCAGAAAAACAGTATGCTGTTTTAGAAAAATATGCACAAACAGAAAAAGGGGTTTCGGGTATTATATGGGGTGATGCATTTACTATATCTCACGCAGATATTGCAGAAAATAAACATTTTATTTATACCATGGAACTAGGTCAAATTTCATTACCTCAAGCTATAAATGATGGATTTGAATTATTTAAATTGATAGATAAAGTTTCCGAACAAGTAAGAAGTTTAGAAGACTCATATCGTGAAATTGTTGATATTTTGCGTCGACCAAAATATGAAGAGTTGATGGAAAATTATCGTAATCTTCTTCTTAAAAATGCATCGATCGTCTATTTATAAATCGTCAAAACGTATAAACATAAAGATGAAAATGGGTAAATTATCGAATATAAACATACAAAGATATTTTTATTTTTGTATGTTTATATTCTTGTAGTACTTTTTAATAGGTCGCCTGGTTGGCAATTTAAGGCTTGGTATACTATAAGATCCTTATAAGAAATCAAATTTTTGCTTATGTATGTAATCTTGAATATAGCGATTAAAAACTCAATTTGTCATAAATAATTATATATGATATAATTAATATGAAAATTATTTTTCAGAAGCTATATGGTGAAAAAAGTTTTAAAGAAAGTTAAAAATATAAATATGAATAAATATATTAAAAAACAAACATTTTTTATTGTAATAATGACAATTGCTATTTCTGTACCGCTATGTGGTACGGTAGATATATTTAAAGAAAAATTATATAAATTTATTGAAAATCCACTCACTTACAATGCTGGCGTATATATGATTGATAAAACAGCAAAATTGATATCAAATATCATTATTCGACTTGCTCCTTGTATTGTATACAAAAACGAAACTAATGCATATAAACAAAATCGTTTTCAATGGTATAGTAAAATAATTGATCATCGACTTTCTCAAATTGAAGAAAATTTAAAGTATGATGAAATCAATACGATTAATGCAATCTATAAAGAGTTTAATGTTACAAGCAAAGATCAGCAAACAATTAACTCAATTTTAGGCCAATATAAAGAAATGCAAAAGCAATATTTATTTCTACCTCATAAAAAGGAAGGCACTATGCTGAAATTCACCTCACCAGAAATTTTATCTTTTTGTAAACAAATTAATATTAATCCCACTGCATTTGAATTAAGAATATCTAATGATTCTAATTCTCCTTTTGTTGCTACAGCAACAGGATTAGGGGTAAATTACCAATTTAATAACAATACGTTAATCATAAATGACATTGTTCATTGTCCAGTCATAACGCTTTATCCTAAATTTTATGAATTATTGTATGAGGATCAAGTTGCTGTAATTGGACATGAGCTAACACATCTTATTTTACAGCATCAGACAATTGCAAATATTTTGCTCATGGAGATAAAATATTTTACCGAAATAAAAGCAGAAGAAGTTATGATTAGTAAAATCTGGAAAAATTTAGAAATTATCTATGAGCAACAAGCAGAGATTCTACATAAGGATGCTGAATGGGCTTTAAAAATGAGAAATAAGCGCAATAAGTTCTATTATGCTGATCATCTTTTTCTTAAACATTATGCGCAATTAACTGAAATTGACGAGTTACATACGTTAAAGAGAACGTTAAAAAAATATGAAAATTCCATTATGCAAAGTTAACCTAACGTATAAAAAAAATTATTTTTCGCTGGCAGGTTTACGTTGCATAGCGCATTATTTATTTAATTGAGCAGAAAACCCTGGCTTTTTAAAACCGGGGATGAATGCGAGTCATTATAAGCGAAAGACTGAGACGATAAGTCGAAGTCTATAGCATAAATTTAAAATCTTCATAAATTCCTTAGCTAAAAGTGCCGGCCTAAAGGCCGGTCGAAATTTACTTGTAATTATTTCATCAGAGGTATTATGGGTATTATTGCTTTGCAGTACATTGAACTTTAAGCAATTCACGCTTTTTTCTTAAATCTAAGCTTTTGCTTTTTTTTTCTTTCTCTCTCTTATTTTATTATTATATTCGAGCGTTTTTTTTATGCCTATAAATTTAGCGATTGGTATACATTCTAAAACATCACGCTAGCTGCAACTTGGTCAAGGATACGATGCAAACTATCTCTTTCCGTTTTTTTGATTTTTATTTTCAATTATATATTTGTTAACATTTTGATTTTTCTGGTAATTGTTGATATACTAAGAATAGTATATAGATTTTTCAGACTATAGGAATCTGTTATGCAAATTTTCCAATACTACTATCAGATTTTTGTTGTGTTAGCATTATTTAGTTCATTCATAGTGCCCAAAAATATTATATTTGATTTTGGCGGCGTTCTTATTACTACGAATAAAAGAGTATCTTTTCAGCACATAGGTATTTTTAATGTTGCTACCTATTGCTTTCATCATAGAATTAACCCGCTCCATCTTGATAGTTGCCTCAGGGATAAGCTATTTACAACACTTGATGCGATTGCTCAGGAACATAATTTATGTACAGCAGATTTTTATGAGGTTGCATATGATGAAAAAGGAAATATGCTCCCCTTTCTCATGTGTGCGTGGCTACAAGGAAGAATCTCGGGATCAAAAATAATAGTATATGCCAAAGATAGTATTATTGATCATCCTGAATGGTTCGCTTGCTTAGCAGAACAACGCATTATTCAAAACATGATTACTATGATTTTTACACCACATTATCTTGTTAATTCTCGAACAATATCCGTCGCTGGTATTGCTTTTATTAAAAAATGTAAACATGAAGGACACAAAATCTATGGTCTTTCTAACTGGGATCCAGAATCATATTTATTACTCAAAGCAAAACATCCAGAGTTATTTGATCTTTTTGATGGGGTTATTATTTCTGGACATGCACATGCCAATAAGCCGCACAAGCTAATATATCAAACTCTTTTAGAACAGTACCATTTAGATCCAGAGCAATGTTGGTTTATCGATGATCAAGAGGAAAATATAGTAGCAGCGCAAAAATTAGGTATTAACGCTGTCACTTATAAATCATGCTTTAAAAAGCTTACCAAAGAGATACAGTCAGCTTATTCTAAATCAGTAACACGACGGGAAAATCGTAAAACGATTGGAATCAGTGCTACTAAAACTAATACTACCAATAACGCTATAATCGATGGTGAAAATATATCGCCAACAGATTCCACTAACGCTAACTGCCTACCAGCAAAAGCATAGATAAAAAGAATTGGCAACGATCCAACAAATGTTGTCCATATAAAGGTAAATGTTGAAACATGTGCTAATGCTGCCAGAATATTGATAATAAAATAAGGAATTAATCCAATTAACTGCATTGTTAATAAATAGCTTGCTGCACCATGCACTGCTATTTTTTCATTAAAACGGTCTAATTTCTGTGCATATTTACCGCGAATTACATTGCCAAGAACATAACGAATTAATAAAAAAGAGATAGTTGTTCCAATTGTTGCGCTAATACTAACATAAATGCCCGCCGGTATAAATCCGAATAAAAAACCACCAACCATTGTTAATGGTGGCACTCCTGGCATTCCCAAAGAAATGACTGCTACGCATACAAGTATAAATAGCGCTACCGCTTGCATATAATTCTTCTTAACCGCTTCTTCCAAATAAACTCTATTATTTTGTAAGGATGCTAAAGTAAAATATGCATATAATTCCATGTACCAAGCAATTACTAATATAATTAGTACAATAAGACTTATACCCAACGCTTTTTTCGTACCGCTATTCATGCCGACAACCCCCACAATAATATATTTATGTATAGTAATACATAGTATACCATATAATATACAACTGTTTGGTATGACTAATTTCCAGTTTGATTGTTCTTATTGGTAGTTAATCGATTCCACTTGAGTTAAAAAATTATTTGGATTATCAGTTGTTAATAGTTGATTAAGTTCATTTACAAGGTCACCAGCATGATTTTTTTTGCTTGTCTTCTTTTTCTTATTTATAACAGCAAGCTGTGATTGCGACGGTCCTTGTTGCAATTGTGGTTGTCCAAAGTTATTTATCGTATTGTTAAGATTATTGAATCCTGCTTTAACATCCGTACTGATATTGGTAATATCTTGACCAAGCTTTTCAGCAGCTTTATTGAAATCGGCAGCAAGTAAGTTAACTTGCGTTTTATTATTACCAACCGCTTTTAAGAGATCATCTATTTTTTGGTCCTGCTGACTTTTGTTATCCGCAATTTGTTGATGTAAAATTTCAAGTTGTTCTTTAATACTAACGAATTTTTGTTGCGTTACTACTTGACCTTCTATCACTTTTTTCTCAATATCTTCCACCTTTTCTCTTAATTCAGTATGCTCTTGAAGAACTTTTTTTATTAATGATTCACTTACTTCTTGATTTGCAACTAATTTATTAAAAATCACTTTATGTGAATCTGCACTTTCTTTATACGATTTTTGCAAATTTTTCAGTATCTCTGAATTATAAATATTAGACTCTTGTGACTGTTCTATCTTTTTACTTAAACTTATTAATTGTTGATTATTAGCTTCTTCTACTATTTTCATAGATTGCAATAGGGTGGTATTGTCTGATTCTTTCTCAAACACCTTATTAATAAGCTCATTAATTTTTTTATTTTCATCATTTTGATTAGTCATCGCACAACTTAGCTGGTTTTGGTATTTTTTTAACTGTTCCCTTATTTGTTCAGTAGATTCTTCAAATTTATCAACAAGATTAGTTACTGTATTATTTAATTCACCTTTTGCTGCAATCAATTGCTCTTGACTATTTTTTAATTGCCCCAATAACTCTTCTACTTTTTGATCTTGTGCCGCATCTGTTTTATCTCTTTTATCAATTTTTTCCGACAAAGCAATAAGTTGTTTACTAGCTTTCTCTAATTTATCATTCAATCCTGTAATTTTATTGCTTACAGTGTCTACTTTACCATCGATATCTTTAACTAATACATTTGTTTTATCTATTTTTTCATTTATATTATCCACCTTTACGGTAACATCAGTATTTAATTGTTTTATTTCATCAGTTGTAGATTGTATCAACGTAGACAATTCTTGAACTTTAATATTCAACTCCGAAAATTCTTTTTGATTTTCTGTTTGATGCTTTAATGATGTTTCTTGCAAAAGCTTCAGCAATTCTGTATTTTTTTCTACAGCTTGAGTATTAGCATGTAACTTAGTGCCCTGAGTAATTTGCGCTTTCTGTACTGTTTCAATCGAATTTACAAACAGTTCCTTCACTTCAGTTAATTGTTGTTTTAGTTCATTATGATGGGTCTTTGTTTTTTCATCTAATTGTTGAATTTGATTTTCTAAGCTATCAATTTTCTTAGAAATAGTAACTATTCCGTCAGATAAATTTTTATCTAATGCATTTACTTGATCAGATACTTCTTTAATCTCTTTTTTAATATTTTCTTCTGATGCTTTTATTTGATTCATCGTTTCTTTTTTATTTTTTTCAGCTTGATCTATAACTTCATTAAACCCTTGCTGAAACCATCCAGTTGTTAAAATACCACCACCCAGCATTAATCCAATTTTAGGATAACCAACAAGCCACGTTGTTGGTATAACAAACGCAGTACTTACCAGATATTGTTTGTTGGTGACGGTATTAGCTATTACTAATTTGTAAGCAAGCATATATAACATTTTTAATGTTCCGCTAACAGCTCGAATAGTTTCGGGAAATGGAAATGGAAGTTGATCGACACAATAATTTGTTTTTTTTGCAACTGTATCACTTATATCTGTATAATATTCATTCAATGTTGGTTTTAAATCTTCTAGATTTTTGCTTATTTTATCTTTTTGAGAGTAAGCAATAATTAGTGCAACAGCTGCTCCTAAAGTTCCAAATAATATTTTATGTTGCTGCGTTATTTTTACTGTATTTGCTATATTAATATAATTAAATATTTTCGATAGATCAGGTAACACTATTGGTTTAATTGATTTCACAGATCTCACAGATTTCATTGTGGTTGATAATGATGGCGTAGGTAAGGTAGTACTGCTTGCTATCATTATGCTACTATTTACAAATACACTTATCCAAATAAAAAATCGAATATATTTTGCTAAAGATGTCATAAAAAATTCCTCGTTGTTGTCATTTTATAATTTTCTATCTGCATGATTTTGCAACATAGTACTTTATTCTACAAGATACTTATAAATATGCAAATATCTTAAAATAGTTGCATACAAAAAAGTTAATACAATAGTATAAAAAAGGTAAAAGCAAATAAATATAACTTTAGGAGAAGATAATGCTATCTCATCGCTTTATAAGCATGCTATTATTATTCATTTTTATCTATACAATAACACAAATATCTCATCAAGCTAAAAAATATGTAATACTTTTTGATCTTACCAATGTATTAATCAAAGAAAATCAAGTTGGATTTGCAAAAAAAATTGGTTATGGAACACTTGCAAGTTATACATTAACTCATTGGAAAAATCCTGGACATCGGTGTCTAGATATGCTTGCTGCAATAAGTAAACATGAAACACAAAAACCACATATTTCTATAACACTTAAAGATAGAATAATGCCACGTTGCATTGTTGAATTACAAGAAGGTAAAAAAACATGCGCAGAAACGAAAGGCGAGCTTACTCAAAGTATTGCACAACTTGATACAGAAAAATTCTTCAGTAGTATCAAAGAAAAAAATCTTATGACTACTATCATTAATCTTATTCTTGACCCTGAAACAGTGGCTAGCGTAATTGAACCAATAAAGCCAATGATTCAGCTCGCGCAAAAATTAAAAAATGCTGGGCACAAAATATATATTGTTGGCAATGCGGCAGAAGAATTATATGCGATAGTTAAAAATACATACCCTGACATTTTAAAGCATTTTGATGGCGCTGTTATTTCATCACATATTAAAATAATAAAACCAAATATTGCTGTTTTTAATCATCTTTGTACTGCATATAATCTTGATCCTAAAGATTGCATACTTATTGATGATCTTGAAGAGACTGCTGCTGCTGCACGACAATTAGGAATGCAAACAATTGTGCATGATAAAATATCGCACGTAATTAAAAAGCTAAAAAAATGTGGGGTCATATTGTGAGTAATTCATGTAATGCTGAAATAATACTATCAACTTCTTGCATAGTATTATAAAAATAAAAACTGACGCGTACAGAAGCATCATACCCGAGTTGTTTAGCAAACGGTTGCGCGCAATGATGTCCTGCGCGAACAGAAATGCCTCGTGCATCTAAAAATGCTGCCACGTCATGGCTATGGAAACCATCTACTAAAAAACTCACTAAGTGGCCATTTTGTTTGAGTTGAGATAAAGACCCTAAAAGTGTTATTTTCTGTAATGGCAATAATCCATCAATAAGACGTGCACATAGTTGAGCTTCATGTATAACTAATTTGTTAAAATCAATATGTTTTTCTAAATAATCAATTGCTGCGCCCAAACCAATTGCTTGTGCTATTGGCGGTGTTCCTGCTTCAAATTTTTGTGGAGAAGGTGCCCATGATGCATGAATACGATCAACATTTTCAACCATGCCGCCTCCAACTTCATAGGGCGGAATATATGCATGCAACTCTTGTTTAATGAAAAGCACACCAATTCCCGTTGGTCCCAACATTTTATGCCCTGAAAAGACTAAAAAATCACAATCAATATCATGAACATTGATTTTTTGATGTGGTATAGATTGTGCAGCATCAATAAGAATACGTGCACCAACCACACGAGCGCGAGCAATAATGGTAGTAATATCAACATGAGTGCCAATCGCATTAGAAACATGAATAACAGAAACAATTTTAGTTTTGTTAGTGATAATAGTATTGAGATGGGAAAGATCAAGATTTCCATCAGAAAGAACAGGAATAAATTTGAGAATAGCACCTTTTTTATGAGCGAGTCGTTGCCAGGGTAATAAATTTGCATGATGCTCAAGTTCTGTCATAACAATTTCATCGCCCGCTTGAATAGATATTTCACCCCATGTGGCTGTAACAAAATTAATTCCTGATGTACATCCACCTGTAAAAATGACTTCGTCTTGATAAGCGCCAATAAATTGTGCCACTTTTTGTCGCGCCTCTTCATATTTTTTAGTAGCTTGTTCTGCGAATGAATGAATGCCACGATAAATATTAGCATTTGTTGTTGTATAAAATTGAACCATAGCATCAATTACTGATTGTGGCTTATGTGTTGTTGATGCATTATCACACGCTACTAACGGATAACCATTAACTTGTTGCGTTAAGATAGGAAAATCATCTCGTAATTTTTTAAATATATTCACTGCAAATCTCATATATTATTCAAGTAACAATTTAACTTTTTCAATTAATAGTGTATCGAAAAAAAGTTTTTCAAAAAATGCATGTAATAAAAGTTGTTGTGCAATTTTTTCATCGATGCCACGTGATGCTGTATAAAATAACTGATCAGCATCAAATTTGCCAATTGCACTAGCATGAAAACAATGAACATCATGCGTAAGCACTTCTAAGTTTGGTATTGAAACTGCATGTGCACCATTGCTTAAAAGAATATTTTTGTTTTCTTGCGATGCATGCGTGCCACGTGCTTTCTGTTCAACTCGAATAGTTCCTTGATAATTAACACGTGCATTATCACATAATGCTCCCTTCATTATCAGCAGGCTACGTGTGTGAGCGGATTGATGATGTTGTAGTGTGTTAATTTTAATAGTATTTGATTGTTCTAGGATATAGATACCAGTAATGCGCGCATCAGCACCTTCTCCTCGTAAAATACAATTAATAGTAATATTGACATTTGTATGAGCAATAAGGATTTCCGCGACAAGCGTAGCATTTTGATGCACATCAAATTGAATAAAAACATTGTCAGCATGATTAGAATTATCAAATAAAAAATTATAATTCTTTTGTTGATTCTCATTGATAACATATGTATATACCATATTATCCAATTGAATCCTCCATTTCCATTGCAATCAAACGATTGATCTCTACTGCATATTCCATTGGTAACAGACGTACAAATGCATCAACAAAACCATTAACAATAAGCGCTCGTGCTAATTGTTCACTTAAGCCTCGTGATTGCAGATAAAATAACTGTTCATCGCTTATCTTGCTAACTGATGCTTCATGGCCAATATCAACGTTATCCTCTTTAATATCAATCGTTGGATATGTATCAGTACGAGATATATCATCAAAAATAAGCGCATCACATTGTACTTTTGATCGTACACTATGAGCGCCTTTAATAACTTTCAACATCCCACGATAACTTGAACGGCCACCATCTTTACTAATTGATTTTGCAATGATAGTCGACGTTGTATGGGGAGCGCAATGAAAAATTTTTCCACCAGCATCCTGATGTTGGCCGCGAGACGCTACTGCAAGTGAAATAATAGATCCTTTGGCGCCAGATTCCTTGAGTACAATACTGGGATATTTCATAGTTATCTTACTGCCGAAATTACCATCGACCCATTCAACTCGTGCATTGCTATATGCAACAGCTCGCTTGGTTACTAAGTTATAGACATTATCTGACCAGTTTTGAATAGTCGTGTAGCGAATATGGGATTGCTTTAACGCAATAAGTTCAACAACAGCACTATGTAAGGAATTTTTTTTATAAATGGGAGCGCTGCACCCTTCAACATATTCAACGAAACTACCTGGCTCTGCAATAATGAGTGTACGTTCAAATTGCCCCATTTGTGATGAATCAATACGAAAATATGCTTGCAATGGCATATCAATATGTACACCAGCTGGGACATACACAAAACTTCCCCCGCTCCATACAGCAGAATTAAGCGCTGCAAATTTATTATCGTGCGCAGGAATCACGGTAGAAATATATTGTTTAACAATTGCTTCATGATCTCTGAGTGCGCTATTCATATCAGAAAAAATTACACCTTGATCAGCCCATCGCTTTTTTAGGTTTTTATACACAACCTCAGAATCAAATTGAGCTCCAACACCAGCTAAAAATTTTTGTTCTGCTTGAGGAATACCCAATTTTTCAAATGTCTTTTTAATTTTATCAGGAACATCCGACCATTGCGTATGCTGATCTTCTATTGGCTTAACGTAATAATAGATATCTTCTGGATCTAATTTGGTTAAATCTGCTCCCCAACCTGGCATAGGTTTATCTTCAAAAATTTTAAGCGCTGCAAGTCTAAAATCGGTCATCCATCCAGGTTCGTTTTTTTTTTCAGAAATCTGTGTTACTATTTTTCTATTAATACCTTTAGCCGTTCTAAAAATATAATTTGATGCTGGCATACTTTAACCCATTGCATTTATATAATTATTTAAAATAATTAAGATTAATATCATAAAGTATTGATTGAGTAAAAACAGATACGAAGATATTGTTAATTACAAAAAATACACTTTTTATTATATATAGCATAACAGAAAGTGGCATATAGCAAAAGAGGCATCCGCATTTTAGAGTTAGCCAATATAAAAAACTCTATTTTGCTGATTTATATGTTTTTTATGTTTTTAATTGATCATATCCATGCAATTCTATCTTGTTAACGATTGATGCATCTCCTGCAATAATAATTCGCCCCTCAGATAAAATATGAACGTGATCTGGTATAATATAATTTAAAATTCTTTGATAATGTGTAATCAGGATAATACTCATCATAGGATTTTCTTTACGTGCATACTCAATACCCATTGCTACAATTTTAAGCGAATCAATATCAAGTCCTGAATCAATTTCATCAAGTATTGCGATCTTAGGCTGTAATATTAATAGTTGCAATAGTTCGAAACGTTTTTTTTCACCACCTGAAAATCCTTCATTTAATCCTCTCGTTGTAAAAGTAGGATCAATCGCTAATTGTTCACATCGAGCAATGAGTAGTTTTTGAAATTCAACAACAGTTATTTTTTCACCCGTTACAGAAATATATGCTTCTTTTAGAAATGATGCAACTGAGACACCAGGAATCTCACATGGATGTTGAAATGATAAAAAGAGGCCATTTTTTGCGCGTTCGTGTACTGATAAAGTTGTTATGTCAGATTCATTCATTGAAACAGTTCCTGAAGTTATTGCATAACTTGGATGACCCATAAGCGCATACGCCAAGCTACTTTTACCTGAACCGTTTGGTCCCATGATGACATGGATAGTTCCGAAATTGATCGTCAGGTCAATATCATAAAGCACTGGTTTATCAATAACTGACACATAAAGATTGTTAATGAGAAGAGATATATGTTTTTTCATAATAATAGAGTATAACAAAAAACAATTAACATTAAAAGGAGGCAACCTGACTTTAACCTGAACTATAGAAATAAAGCACATCATATCATTACGACCATCATTTTTCTTACACCTTCAGGAAAATCACCAATTTGAAAATTTTTATTTTTTTTGACAAGATATAATTAATTGATATAATTATAAATGTAAGTATAGTTTAAATTTATATCAATTAGGGGGATACCAATGATAGGTTTACCAACAAAATTAATTTTACGCATGTTTTTTTTATTTTTTTTACTAGGTACTCGTATAGTGCTGAGTATGGATTCTAGTGCTTATCCTTTCTTGACCTCACGCATACAAAAAACAACTAATCAAAACAATATTTGCCCATCTTATAATATAAAAATAGAATTAACGCCAAACAGATTGATTGGGTATGCAAATGAAGAAATACGTAAAAACGTAAGTTCATTCTTGAATATTCCATTAGATAACAATACCTTATTTATTCCAATAAAATTTGATATTCCATCTGCTAGCGACGTTAGAAAAACGTTAAACAATGATTTTAGTAGAATTGCTCAATTAACAAATCAAATTTTAATACCTGCATCTCATATACCAGTTTTCCCTATTCATTTTCTTGAAAGTGGTATTTCTTGTTTCAAGATTCCTTATAAAAAGAACATATTCCAATCAAGACTAGTATTTTCAGCAAACGAGCAATATATAGATAATGAAGAAAAGCATCCTCCTATTTCATTATCGATACAATTTGATGAACATCAAAAACTTGCTACTTGTATAAAGCAATTAAATAGTGCAATAAACAAAATCACACTATTTACCAATACTTATGGGAATGAAATAGAAAAATTAGTAAATGAGCAAGATAGTATCAATTATCTACCTGCTATAGAACAGCAATACATCGCATCAATTAGATACACTGTTCGGAATAGAATAATCAATACTTATAATAATTGCCTAAACCAAAATTTAATTACACAAAATAATTTACATAATCCAATAATTAAAACAATTCCAGATAATGAAACCCCGCAAATTATTACAACAATATTAGAAAGTGGTTACGAGCACGGTATAAATGGTTACTCTGAAAATAATTATAGAAATAAGCTTATTGAAACGTATTGCATAGGTAATGATCGTAATAAAAAGGCTAACCTATACGAATACATTCATCGACGACAAATATAATAAATGAATAACTATAAAAAGATAAAAAAACGGCTGGTGTAAAAACCGGCCTTTTTTTATGCAATAATGCGAATATATTCAGCTAAAGAAATAATTCCTTTTACAACCTTATCGGCGCCATCATTGACTAATGATTTCATTCCATCAGTAACTGCCTGATTGTAGATATCACTAAATTGAGGATTTTTTATGATTAATGTACGCAACGCAGGAGAAATTTCTAACAGCTCAAATATCCCAATACGTCCTTTATAGCCAAGATAATCACATAATTGACATCCATGTGCCTCATATATCATATGATTATCAATGTTGTAAAATTGTAATAGAACTTCTTCCTCTGGTGTCGCATCACGTGTTTGCGAACATGCATCACATAGCTTACGTGCTAAGCGTTGTGCAAGAATACCAGAAAGTGCTGCATTAATCAAAAAAGGCTCAACTCCCATATCCATTAATCGCATAATAGCACTTGGAGCATCTGTTGTATGTAAAGTACTCAAAACAAGATGACCAGTCAGCGCCGCTTCAATTGCAATACGTGCGGTAATTTTATCGCGAATTTCACCAACCATGATAATGTCAGGATCTTGACGAACAAGCGAACGCATTCCTTGCTCAAAACCAAACCCTGCTGCAAGATTTATTTGAGCTTGCGTTATGCCATTCAAGGAATATTCAACAGGATCTTCTAAAGTAACAATATTTTTTTCTGAACTATGCAAAAAAGAAAGCGCTGCATAAAGTGTTGTTGTTTTTCCTGATCCAGTGGGTCCGGTAACTAAAAAAAAACCACTTTGGCGTTGTAGTAATTGCTTACATGTATGAAGCATAATAGATTCAAAGCCAAGGCTACCTAGGCTGATTGTTTGAAGCATACGATTTAAAATTCGTATTACTACTTTTTCACCATATAAACAAGGAAACGTTGAAACACGCACGTCAATTTCATTGCCATGATGCATAACATTAAATTTGCCATCTTGTGGCATTCTACGTTCTGCACTATTCATGCCTCCTAGTATCTTTAAGCGTGCAATAATGGATAGGCTTAATGAAGAAGAAAATGATTTTTGATCGACTAAAACACCATCTATACGAAAACGAACACGTAGTTCCTCTCTTACTGATTCAAGATGAATATCCGAAGCTCTACGTGTAATTGCATTGTTGAGCAATTCATCAACGCGAGCAACAACTGATTGTTCATCACTCATATCATGAAGGCTATTCAAAAAAATCCTCTTCTACTTGATAGACAACTTCATTGTCCTCGTCTTCTATTTCATCTTGAATGAGATCTTCATCTTCGATAAATAAAAATTCACCCATTAGCAAGTGTTCTTCGCGAATATCCTCATCTTGTTCATCTTGTGTATCAGCTTTGTCATAATATTCTTTGATTGCATCGCAAATATTACGGGCGATACCAACATAAAAACGAATGTCATAAGAAACATTTTCACCAATTTCAAACAAAAGATCAGCATTATTGGGATTTGCCGCAATCATAATCATTATATTTTCATCAACTTGCAAAGGAATAATTTCATTTCTCAACAACATATCTTTAGGAAACATATGTAATAAGTGTGTTTCAAAAAAATAGCCTATGGCATCAAATGATGGAACTTGATAATACTCTGACAATGCTTCAAGGAGATTTTCTTGTTCGAGAATTCCTTCGCTGAGCAAAAAGTCACCTAATTGTTCGATGTCAGATTCATGAAAAGATGCAAGTAATCGTATTGCATCTTCGCTTGTTATATATTTTAAGTTAACTAAAATTCGTAAAAAACCTATTTCAAAATTATTGTCCATGTTAATTCCTTTTTTTTTTAACTATCCCACTTTAAGTCCAATTAAAAAACCAATGATAAGACTCGTAGATCCAATAATATTACTTTTAATCCATTCTAATAGTAGGGTCCCATATCTATCGCCAATGATAGAAACATGTCGCAATCCAAGCATTTCATGTATTTTTGATAGATTAATAGTAAGAGAAATATAATCAAGTTGTTGTAATACAATAAGACCAACAAGTAAAAGTACTAATGCAATAAAATATTCATTATACTTCTTGATGAGAAATCCCAGAATAAAACCTATTGCTCCGTACAAGCAAAAATCAATAAGTGTATTTTTATCTATACCAATTTTTCTAGCAACATTCTCTGGTTGAACTGTATTCTTTAACGTCTCAATTAAACTTATGCTTTGTGAAGAACCTTCGTTAAGCATGAAAAAACCTCCTTTTGCGCTCTTTTCTTATATTTCTAGTTTAAGTATAATGCCAAAATAATTGTACAATCAAGAAAATTGGGTTAAATATAAAAAAGAGAAGCGTCTTAAGACGCTTCTCTTTTTTATATTTAGTCACAATAAAAACAAAATTTATTTTATTAATGCCTTTAAAGCTTTACCAGGCTTAAATTTTGGAACTTTTTTTGCAGCAATTGTCATTTTTGCACGTGTTACTGGATTAATTCCAACACGGCTTTTTCTTTTCATTACTGAAAAAGTTCCAAATCCCGTAAGAACTACTGCTTTTCCTTGCTTTAATGAGCCACTAACAGTAGAAAGGAAAGATTCAAGCATCTCCTTACAAGTTGCTTTTGACTGCTTTGTTGTTTTAGACATTGCTTCAATTAACTTTGCCTTGTTCATAATAACATCCTTTACTTATTAACCTATGGCAAAGCAAACAAAAAAATAAAACGAGTACCTAATTTGTAGGTTAGCCATAGTAAAATATGTTGTCAAGTAATTTTTTGCTGACATTGTTTTTGCTTCGTTTTCCCATTTATATAAAGAATTGACGAAGTATGCATTAAAGCTCTTTCTATCAAATCTTATATACAAAAGCAAAAAAATGATTTTTTATGTCTTGTTCGCAAAAACATAAAATAATGGTGCCGAGAGCCGGACTCGAACCGGCACGAGTTTACACTCGAGGGATTTTAAGTCCCTTGCGTCTACCTATTCCGCCATCCCGGCACACCATTTTTGGAGGCGGCACCCGGATTTGAACCGGGGATCGGGGTTTTGCAGACCCCTGCCTTACCACTTGGCTATGCCGCCACACACAAATATTTCAATGCAATAAATGCAGAAAACATTTTAAATGTAGCATAAAATACGCATTCTGCAAGCTTTTTTACTGAAAATTAAAAACCTTTTTCCAACAAATAGGAACACAAAAATTCCCGCTAACCTTTTTTTACAAAGGATATACGGGAATTCTGCAATTAATACACACTATATTGAAAAAAATTTATTCTATATTTATTAGCCTTGCAAAAGAATCTTTTGCTATTTTTTCTTGCGAAAATATTTTTTGTGTTAAGGTTAAGCCTTCAGTATCAGTGATCAATCGTTTCTTTACTATCTGTTCATCTTTTTTAGGCTTTTCATAATTTGTATGAACAACATTTAGTAATTGAGAAGAGGAGGCTACTACAGCTCCCGTGCCAAGAGATAAAACAAATAATACAGGGTTTATCTTGTTGAGTTTGTTAGAGCTTAATAATTGATGAGATAAACAATATAATGCTCCACCCGCTAACCCGCCAATTGCCCCTGCATCTATTATTGATTGCTTATCATTTTTATTAAAAAAAGATTGTAAAGACAATGTTTTAACAGATACTTCAAGCGATTGTAATTTGCTTCTTAAATCTAATGGCAAGGTGTTCATTGCGTTATTATATTCTTTTTCTGAAAGATGCTTTTTAGGAGTATTATGATCATGATTTTTATCGGTTTTTCTAAAAAGAGGATTGTTATCAAATGTAGAAGCTTCTAATACTTTATGTAAAATATTTTTTTCATCCGTATTCAACATATAATAATCAATATATTTAATTGTTGGAATTTTTTTATCTAATGCATGATAGTATTTATCTTTTTTATTAGTTTGTTGTTTAACTAAAAAATCATGTTCACATTCTTCAAAAGCTAACTGTGCTATATAATCGTGAATTTCTTTGGGCATACTCTCACCATCTTTTGCAGTAACATTACTCATCAGAAAGGTCTTTACAGTATCACTTGAACCAGGTTCTCCTGCAGTGACCGTTTTCATTAACGATAATGATAAGGCAGATAACAACCCTACACTAATAATTTTTTTTACTATCATACACATTCTCCTTTGATATTTGTTTATATTTTAGAAATATTTTCTTTCACGATAGGATCATTCATATGCCTTAAGCCATATATCAATCCTACTATAGCGCTTAAACCACCAAAAAATTTACTACTTCCAATACTATCGCCTATAACTGTTTGCATATCGTTTGGCGCGACAGGAGATCCTCCAGTAATCACTTCTTTTATAATATATGGTTTTAAATTTTCTCCTGTAAATTGTGCTTTTACACCATCAATGTCATATATCTTGTTTAATGTATTATTAAACTTATTTTCAACTTGCTTCCATTCATCATAATTTGATTCGCCATTAGGCACGACAGGAGTCATAGATATTAGCTCTAGTCCATAATTAATTTTTTTATTTACCTCTGTTGTTAATGTTTTTGCAACCCATTTCTCAATTCCTGGAATTAAAAATTTACATTGAAACATGCCACTGCCAAGAGCGGTAATGAATCCAGTTCCGCTACCATTTATTCCGCCAATTGATGCTTTAGTTGCAAGATACAAAAGTTTTTCAGAAAGATTGCGTTTGAGGTTTACTTGAAAGAATTCATCCTCATTACGAAATGCCCTTTTAACATTCTTGGGTAAACTAGCGATTAAATCATATTCTTGCCTAGTAACATCCTTTAAAACAACGTCATTTATAAAATGTTTATTAAGTTTGTCGAGCTCGTTAATCTGAGGAGAAGACATTTTAAAAAGATAATTAATCGACGTTTCTTTGTTTTCTTTGTTTATAAAATCTTTACGATTCGTTATAAAATTGTTAACAATATTATGGCTAATTAAAGCGCCACCTAAAGGCATTTTTAAAAATTTCTTTTGCGCATTGCGATCGTGTAGCTGTATAATTTCAAAAAAATCCTTTTCTTTTTGCGATTTTGGCTTAGTGTTGATTAATGCATTAAAAACTTCCAAGGTTTTTAAAATTTCTTCATTTTTACCAAAATTCTTTTTTATAAATTTTATAGAATTAGGAAGAACTTCTTTCGGGTTTTTACGTGAATCATTAATAGATAATTTTCCAAATTTACTTAAATCTCTACGTACGTCATATAATGGATCAGGTATAAATGTAGCCGCAGACTGTTTTTTGATGTCATCTACTAACGCTTGAGAATATGGCGTAATAGCTATTGTGTTTTTAAACTCATTTTTCATTCCCAACAAAGCCATCGATGGAACCAATAGTGTCAACAAAAGCATGTTTAAACGTGACATATCTTATCTCCTAGTAATAATTTCTATACGAATCCCAAATACCTATATATAATAATTACATGAAAATCGATTATTGTCAAATTGTAATGATTGATGCGATGTGGAGATGGTATACTAGTTGATTATATAAATGTTGAAGTATAGTACTTATTGCAAATATTTTTAGACATATAATTCTCTATATGATAAATTATTAATTATGAATTTATTATTCTATGTATTATTATATAAAAATATATTTTTATAATATTGTAATATTGCAGCAGTTTTTAAAACGATTACGAATAAATTAATTGATTCATCAGGATTATTATGCACAAGTTTTATATGCGCTCTATATTTATTGGATTGGCAACAATTTCAATAAATATATATGGAATGTCTTTAAAAGATGACGGTAAAACAAATAACACAAAGAATACAATAATTGTTCAGTGCAAGCCTATGCACAATATCTACCTTTCTATAAATGAGACAAATAGAAGTTATTTTGAAAATTACTTTAAACAATTTAATATTGAATTAGATTCAGCAACAACAAAGATTATTCCGGTTACACTATTGTCAATTAAAAAAAATAATAAGACAATAATTCTGAATCAGAGTGTTCCTATCCTTTTACCAATAAATTGTTTTAGTCAAGGCATACAATTTAATATTCCTAAAACAAATAATGTAGATAATATCCAGATGACTGGAACAAGCAGAAATAAATCATGGTTTAAAGATTTATATTCTTTAGATAAAAACGAAAAAGAAGACGCAATAGATTTAATCTTAAAAGAAAAAAACCTTCAAGGTCAAGATCAGAGTTTATCATTTCTAACAAAAGACTTTTTAATGAAACAATTTACCATAGAAAAAATATGCCCAAAAGATGAATTAATAAAAAAGCACAATCTTTTGGTAGAAGAACTACCAGTCATAGCAACATATGAACAAGAGCCTATGTCTTTAGATGATGAATCAGACGGAGAAGACAGGATACAACCTAATACAACTCCTTCTACAAGTACAAATAAGACTTTTAAAAAGGACACTGAAGATCTCAATAAAACTGAAGAAGCAAAAGAAATTTCCAATTCATACTCCAAGCGTTTTATTTTAGGAGTCATTATTACTTTTCTATTCATTAATTATTTATCTTTGATTCGCTAAAAAAAAATGGGTGGGTTTTTTGTGTAAAAAACCTACCCATTAATTAATATTTCTTCTTATTTTAATTCATTATTTGGAAAAAACGACTCCAGCGAACACGTGACCAGAAGTTAATTGGATGCTTAATAAGATCAACTATCCACCATGATTCATCGCTATCCACCGACCAAATACGGAAAACAATTCTACCGTGAATTTCTTCTTCTTTTATGGGTCCAAAAAAGCGACTATCATGACTACCTAAGCGATTATCACCCATGCCCCAATATTGTCCAGCACCAAGCTTAATAGAAAATATATCAGGCGATGTTTTACCGGATCTTGCTTCTATCGGCGTTCCCGGAATAAGCAATTCAGGATTACCTTGTTCATCACGAATAATGCGATTTTCATGTAGATCGTAAAAAGGTTGTTTATTGTATGCAACACTAGAATCATAAGATCGCCATGTTGTCTCATGACGCAGTCGTTGCTGTATATAGCGATCTGCTGCCGACTGATCAATTCTATATCCACGAGACATTTCTTGTATATCCTTTTCTATTTGTTTTCTTAAATCATTAATATCTTGTCGTAATACATGAATTAATGGATATTTATTTATGTATGGTTCATCCAGTTTAATATCGTTACAATAAATTACTGGTTTTCCATCTTCAATAGTACCACGAATAGTATCACCTGGAATACCAATAACACGCTTAGTCCAATTTGATGGTCCCCATACATATCGTTGAAAAAGTTTCATGAATGGGTTGCTTGAATATTTAAATTCAGGATCATTAAATGCAATAATTTCGCTACGTCGAGGTTTTCTAAAATTATAAGAAAATTTATCTGCAAAGAATCGCTCGCCAACTAACATCGTTCTTTCCATAGAGCCAGTTGGTACTTGATATAACCCAAAACCAATAGTTCGTATAAGAAAAACAATGATCAATAAAAATACAAATTCCATAATATTAGACAGCAAACTTTGTTGCTTTGGTTTATGCTGTTGCGCCATAATGATCCTTTAAAAAAATTAAACTTATTCACTTTTTCTATTATGCTGTTCGTGGTAAACAATGTAGTGGATTTATCCGCTTACCTCTCTCATATACTTCAAAATGAAGATGCGATCCATCTTTCCCTTTCTTTCTAATAAACCCTGTTTCCCCAACAGTGCCAATGATTGATCCTTGTTTTATTTTTTGACCTGCATGAACACGAATAGTATGTAAATGAGCATACCGGGTTCTAATCATTTCATTATGTTTGACAACAACAGTATTACCATACCCTGTTTGAAAAGAGGCTTCAGTAATAGTGCCTGTGCCTACAGCCTTTACTGTAGTTCCTTTAATGGCTGCCATATCAATACCATGATGAAAACCCCACGTGCCATTTATTCGTTTACGCGGACCGAATAATGAACTTAACCAAAATTTATTTTCATCAATTGGCCATATAAATTCATGATCTTTAACAGCGCAACGTACTGTGTCAACTTTTTGTTTTTGCTTTGTTGGTGTATGTATGTTTTGTTTTTGTGAACATTCAATAATAGTTTTTTGTTCAGATTTATCAGTCCATTGATTAGTGTTATCTATTGTTGCAAGAGAAGTAATATTTTGCGATTCAATATAGTCTAACGTTGATTGTTTAAGGTAATCCTGTTGCCTATTAATAACCACAAACGATTCATCATCATAATCATCATCATCATCAGGGTCATCGCTAGCTTCTGCTGCCATTATTTGATCAAAGGTTAATGATAATTCTTGGTTTATAGTATTAGTCATATCATGCGAAGTGGTAGGTAGTTGTAGTAAAGATTGCTCACAATGATTATTGTCTAAAGAGCCGTTATTAATCTTTTTATGTAAAAGATCAATATACTGTACATATTGCTTTTTGATCACGAGTAATTCTTGTACTTGTTTACAAAAAAATCGATATTCAATAAAAAGTAATATCATAAGAAAAATTATAATGGTTGCAAAAAAAGCAAATAATATTGAGCATATAAAAGAAAAACGTTTACCAATCATGTGCTGCTATTATGTTATGAGTTATAATTATACAATTTGAACAACATCATCTCCAACCCAACCAATCATACCAGCATATTGAATTTTATACCATCCTTGTCGAATTTCTTTTACAAGAACATTATCTGCATAAGACAGCGAAGCAACAACTGACAGGCCATTATCTGGGCCAACAAAAAATTGTGCTTCTTTTTTTACAACAACTCCATGTATTCTTTGTTGATTACTATAATGCATTCCTAAGAGTACTCCTGAAATTATCATTAAAAAACAAGCATAACTGACAATAATGTTTTTTACTAAGGTTCGTTTTCTTTGCCATACTAAAAACAATAAATACCAACAGATAAGTGTACAAATCTGCAAAAACAATAATGAAGTATAGGGGAGCGCATTATCTAATAATTGACGTATTTTATAATACAATGATATTTCATTTTGTTTTCCCATAAGAGTTAATACATGTTTTTTATTATGTTCAATTAAACGGTATTCCTCTGGCGTTGCATCTCTTTCGGCACGTAACCAATAAATAAATGCTTGTGCATAATCATCTTTATAAAAGAGGCAATTACCCATATTATAAAAAACAGCACATCCCTTTTTGCTAATCATGTTATATTCATTATATGCATCATCATATTTTTTTTGTGCATACAATTTGTTACCACGTAGAAATAATTCTTCATCATTGCCAGCAACCATAACAGATATGGTGCATATATATATACTCAATAGTAATAGTGTTATATAACTTTTTCTAAATAATCTATCCATTTTTGTGCTATCCCACATAATATATCAGTATTTTCTTTATCCGACTGCATATATGCAGCATGTATAATTGATTCAAAAAAATCATTCCATAAAGAGATTTGGGATTCAGGTACTCCACGAATCCGTAAAAAATTCTCAATAGTATCTATTTCATATATTTCATTTAACTGTTTAAAAAAAGTGATAAAATAACTATACAATTTTTTATCATCGCGCATCTCTCTTGATTGGTTTATCTGTTTGCGTATTTTTTGAAATGCATTTCGACGAATAATATAACGTAATGCAATAAATCGTTTATATGTTAATAAATATATACTATAAAAAAACGGTATAAAGAATAATAACTGAAATAACCACCACGGCAATGGTTGGCGCTTAGCTGCAGGATACCATTTACCGGCAGTATTGATATCGGCAATGCTATCTTCATGGAGTGATTCCAAAGAGGTAGTTTCATTGGTAAAATTATCAATCGGATTGGTAATCTCTTTTTTGGTTATACAACTACCGGGCATAATGGAAACCGCAAGAGGGGAAGTACATAACGTTGTATATATATTTTTTTCAATGTCAAAAAACGTAAAGCGCTGTACTGGAATTTCATAATCACCACATTGCATTCCCTGTACAATAAATTCAAATCTTTTTTTCGGTAATTCATCGCTGCAGCGTGGAGCAATAATCGTATTATTCGAATCATAATATTTTAACGATTCAGGCAGTTTAAGTAGCGGGGTTTTTATGTTCTGTAAATTACCTTCGCCTTCAATTTCGATAGTCAATATCATCCCCTCACCTTCCTTTGCTACTCCCGGTAAAATTTCTGCAGAAATGCGTTCAAATATACCGACCGCTTGAACTTCATGATCACAGCAGGGAAGCGATGATACAGTGATAGTAACTGCATTTGAATAAACACGTTTGCGATCAACGCGATTATTAACAAACATGAAAAGCCCTGCCAACATATGATTATCTTTTGTAGGTGTATCATAATCTGCATGATATGCAGGAATAATAAATTCCCCGGCTTTGGTTGGATACATATCCCAACGCCATTGTGCATAACGATATTGAGAACCGTTGATTTCAGCTGTGCCACTTTCTAATTTACCGACTTCTTGCATATCAAAATCAGGAAACTCTGGCATACCAATATTATGTAGCGACAGAGATGGATCTTGATAATAAAATCGTAAAGTACAACCTATTTTTTGACCAACAACAACTGACGATCTATCAATCATTAATCGTAAAAATGCTTTTGACTCAGTACCATGAGTATTAACTTGTTGTTGGGCACTTTCAACAATATCCTTAACAACATCAATATTTATTTTATTAGACAGCAATTCATGATTGCCATGCATTACAGCGGCTGGACCTATAGTATATGACCCAATTTTATCAATACGTACCAGATATGAATAACGCGTTGTTGTTTTTCCATTAATACTACTCATATACATACCAGTTCGTCGCGCTACAAAATTATCAAGTCCGTTTATTGTTGGAGTTGATGCTGATCCAGAAATGCCATCAACAATAACATCAAAATTTAATTCTTGGCCAACAATGATTTTGCCATCAACAGTACCGCTTCCATTGGTACGAATTTCCATTCTAATGGATGCATCAACCATAAAAAAAGCTAAACCCAAAAAGTATACTAAATGTTTACCAACTATTTTGTACATTTTTTCCACCATGCTGACGAATTTTTGCGCTTATTAATTGCTTGTTAATCGCCTTATCACGCAATTCCTGATTATCTAAAATATTTAAAAGCCATGAATCATTACTAGCATCTCCAGCCAGATGATTATCATTTTTGCCTTGTTCATTTTTAGCTGTTATACTGTTTGTATCATTTGATTCATTAGGACCTTCAGGAATTGTATCATGTTTGTTGCCTTGCTGTTTTTTTGTGCCATTATTTGTTGTATCAGATTCTTTCTTAAGCTCATGATTACTATCCCCTTTTTGCTCTTGTTCGGAATTATTTTTCTTCTTTTCTGTATTCCGGTGTTCTTGTCCTTGTTTCTTGTTATCGCTATCTTGAGTATCATTTTTTTGATTACTTTTGGATTTTTTATCTGATCTATCTTGTTCGCTATTGTTACGTTTATTATCACTATTTTTCTGTGATGAATTATCATTATCCTTTGATTGACCATCATTATTGCTATGTGCATCGCCCTGATTTTGTTCGTTATTTTGATTTTTATTCTGGGATTGATCCTGATCCTGGCTCTGATTGGACTCTTGATTCTGGTTTTGATTTTGATCTTGCGTTTCGCCCTGGTCTTGATTTTGTTTTTTATTTTGATCTTGTTTGTTTTGATTGTTTTCTTGCTGATCATCATTATTTTGTTGATTTTGCTTATTTTCTTGTTCTTGAATCATCTGGGCAACTCGATCACGATTATGAAGAGCATATTTATTTGTAGGTTCTATTTTAAGCGCTTTATTATAGTGTTCAAGCGCAATCTTTAATTCTTTATTTTCAACACATGCATTACCTGCATTAAAATGTGCACGGAAACATAAGTCTTTATCTTCATATGCACAATTTGCAGCTCGAGTAAAACAAGCCGCAGCTTGACTTGCATTATTAAAATTATATGCTGAAACACCCGTATCATATAAAATATCCGGACTGTCTGGGCTATCTGTTAAAAGAGTATTTAATGAAGAAAAAGCATCTTTCCAATTACCTTTTTGTGCCGCATATATTGCAGAATCGTACTGAAATGGATACGTATAACAATATATTGCTACAGAAATAATTAAACATATGGATATTTTAATTTTCATAATAACCACTCAAAAACAAAACAAATAAACGTTATTAACAAGAAATAATGATATTGATCTTCATAACGGGCATGTTTGCGTTCAGCAAGCTGTTCTTTATCAAAGGCATTAATCATACGAAGAAAAAGAGTAATATCTTCATCATTATTTGTTGCGCAGATATATTGCCCCCCGGTTCCTTGAGAGATAGTGCGTAAAATATCTTCATTAAGGCGAGATATAACAACATTACCTTGCACATCCTTTTGATGACCAATACGTGTACCATAATGATCAAACAGTGGTACTGGCGCTCCTTGAGGTGTACCAATACCAATAGTAAATGTAGATAAATTGGCCTGTATAGCTTCCTGTTTTATATTATGTAAATTATGAGAAAAATCTTCACCATCGGTAAACAAAACAAGCAATTTATTTTTACGTTCTGGTGTTGCTGAAAAAGAAAGTAATGCCTGCTGTATTGCTTCTGCTAATGCTGTACTACCTGATGAAATTAATTCTGCATCAACTGCATCGAGATATAAGTAAAATGCTGCATAATCAGAAGTTAAAGGACATTGCACGAATGCAGAACCAGAAAACAAAATAAGTCCAACGCGCTCGCAAGCAAGTTTTTCAACTAATCGTTTAATTTTTTCTTTTGCAAATATTAGTCGATTTGGTGCACAGTCAGTGGCTAACATACTACGCGAAATATCAAGTGCAATATATAAATCACGACCTTCTTGGGTAATAATTTCTTCTGATTTATTCCATTGTGGCCTTAATAATGATAAACATAAAAAAACAGAACCAATACATAACAAAAGCGATTTAATCAAGCGTTTTGATACAGAAACATTTTGTAAAAAATTATGATGCGATCCAACCAATAATCGCTGTAATGTGCGTTGCTTTTTATATCGTACGATCAATAATAGACCAACAATCATTACAAAAAAAAAGTACCATATGTTTTGAAAAGCAGCCCAATGTATTGATGTTATAGTTATAATCATAACGCAAACCATATATATGTTGAAAATAATAATTCAAAAAATATAATTCCCATAATTAAAAAAACAACAGGAACAAGAAAATCATAATATAATCCAAAGAATGGATCCTTGTGTTCAGTTTTTTCTAATGCATCAATAGTGTCGTAAATGTTTCTCATATCTCCTGCATTGCGTGCAAGGAAATATTGACCTCCTGTTGCGTGAGCAATTTTTGTTAATAATTCCTTATTAACTTTTGGCTTTACCATTATTCCATAAAAAGGATGTCTTAGCATTTGTTCCCGCTCACTACCGATACCAACAGTATAAATTTTTATTCCCAATTTTTTAGCGATATCGATACCAATTGATGGATCCATATCACCTTCACTTGGTTCACCATCAGTCAACACAATCATAACCTTGCTCATTGATTGAGAATGCTTTAAGCGATTTGCAGCAGTAACAATTCCTGTGACAAGCATTGTTGCCTCAGAATCAATAATACCAATTTTTAATTCTTCAACCACGTTTTTTAATAACTGTTTATCAAAAGTAATAGGACAACGCGATACTGTATCTTTGCCGAATAATACAAGTCCAAGGGCGTCATCATTGCGTTTTTCAATAAAGCGGATGGCCTCTGCTTTTGCAACATCAAATCGCGAACGTTCATCGTCATCATAATCTCTTAATTCCATGCTACCTGACATATCAAGTACTAAAACAATATCTACACCTGAAATAAGAACTCCTGAACGAGAATCAACTATTTGAGGCTTTGCAATAACAAGTGCAAGAAGTATTAATGTGCATAAGCGCAAAAAATAAAATATTTTTTTATAGTTATGGCGAGAAGCATTATTTTTTTTAAGTACATTTCCCAATGAATAACGATAGGTAGTCTGCTTATACACTAGTCTGCGTGTAAAAATAGCTATAAGAATGATTATGAGTGCTGCAATGCTATATAAAGGGTGCGCGCATCGCATAAAAAAATTATTCAACATGCCTGCTGCTCCATTTGTTTAATAAACCAATTGCGCACACGATTTTTGAATGTTTCATCTGTTTCATATTCTTCATAGATAAATGGTTTACCTACAATAACAGTAATTGGATAAGGATGAACCCAAAAGGTTTCAGGCGGATACGCTTTATCAATGCCTATAATACATACAGGAATTACTGGTCTACCTGTTTTTTTTGCAAGTACGGCAAATCCACCAAAAAAATCATGTAATTTACCGTCAACATATCGTGATCCTTCAGGAAATATAATAAGATTACGATGATGATTATTAATAATAGTTAATATTTTACGTAGCGATAGCATTGCACTTTTAGCAGAAGATACATCAACTAGAACTGATACGAGGGGAACAATAAATCTTATAAATACGGAATCCATTAGCTCAGATTTTGCAAGCCATACATGAGGAACGCCTTTAGATAAAACACCAACCAAAGGAATGTCAAGGGTAGACTGATGATTTGCTGCAAAAATTACCGGTTTATCTTTAGGGATATTTTCTAATCCTTTATAGGTAATAGATAATAAAGATCCTTTTAACACGGCAACATAGAACCAATGAATTGGATAAAAGAGAATAGGATATTTATAGCGATAGCGTTCCGGTATACAAATAAAAATAATAATTGGAATTAGAAAGACGATGGTAATGATAACAAGTAGAAATCGCGAAAATAAATTACGTATAATTATTCCAAAGTCCATATAATATCCCAATTAAAACTTTTGAAAATAAGAATCAAACTGATCATGAAGCTTTTTAATATAAATATTAGTATAAATACACACGCCAACTGGCAATAAAAAAGCTCCAATCATATTTAAAAAAAGAAGAAATTGATGATGTCCCATAATGTTATATTTAACAAAGACTTGCTCAATAATATGAGAGCTCATCCATGACAATCCATACAGCATCATTCCTATGGTTACTATTAATGGTAAATTAAAAAAAATCATTCTTAATGCATTCCACAATGATAATAAGAAGTTTTTAAGACCACCGGAAGAATCAGCAAAGAAAAGAACGGTGAATATATAGCCATAATACGTTGCTGATGACCAAGAGAATAATGGCATAAATATCCAATACAAAGCGATTTTTTTTAATTGAAATTCAAAATAGTTTCCGTTTTTTGGCATCATTGATGGCCGCGTGCTAAAACAAACCATTAAAAATAATAATTCATAAAGCCAGTTAGAACAATACAGAATTAAATCTGTCCGAGAAAACAAATAAGGAGCAATAAGGCATAATACTATCAAAAGTAGTACCCACCAAAAATAATAAAGCATTAGTTTATATGCTTCTATTATTGACTTAATTGTCACGAGAACAAAAAGTTGTGCATTTTTTGGCTTAAATAACGTCAGGGAATCTATCCAAGACTGTATTAATGTCATAACGTATCCTTCATATGATATCTCTATTCTTTACCTTATAAAAGATTAATAATTTCGACAAGTTAAAAATTATAATGAATCATCAAATAAACGTTGTGCTTCTATATTGTGTTCAAGAGTATACAAACAATGAGCAACATCTTCTGGTAATAATTCTCCTTCTTCTTCTAACTCTTCCAATAGGTGAATGACTCCTGAAATGCAGTTCATATCCTCATCTGCACAGGTAAAAAAATCAGTAAACCAAACAAAATGGATCCAATTCAAGAGATCTTCTCCTGAGATGCGCTCCTGCATAAAACGCTTCAATACATTCATCAGATGTTGTCGTGTTAATATAATAGGGGTTTCGAGTAAATCGATCTCACTTTCATATTTCAGTGGCGGAATATCATCTTTTTTAATTTTTAAATCTCGTACTTTTTCTAATAACTCGCGATAATTAATAGACATATTTTTCCTTTAACACAACGATTCTGTTGTATTTAGTGTACAATATCTGTTCTTTTTTTTCAAAAAAAATAGGTACTTACCCCATTGTTAATATAAAAATAGAACTAATTTTATTTTTTATTTTTAATCAGTAAAGGCTATAATCCTATCAAATTATTTGACTTTTTGAAAATACATATCTTATTATAGAATATAGATGTTAAAAAAACTTAAATATTTATGATAAAATACATGGTTTATTGATTAAACTTAAAAAGATGCATATGAAAAAACTAATTATAGTTGAATCACCCGCGAAAATTAAAACTATTACAAAATTTTTAGACAAAGATTTTGTCATTATGTCCACTATGGGGCATATCAAAGACCTTCCATCCAAAACAATTGGAGTATCAATAGACGATAAAGGGATTAACATTGAATATGTTACCCTTGAGGGTAAGGAAGCGGTCATTGCTGGAATTTGCAAGCAAGCTTCTACTTCTGATATTATTTATTTAGCACCCGATCCTGATCGCGAGGGAGAAATTATCGGTTGGCATACTGCCCAGGAAATAGCAAAAGTAATAAAAAAAAACGCACAGGTATATCGCATTGCTTTTAATGAAATTACTCAATCTGCTGTATTAGAAGCTATTAATCACCCAGGGGAAATCAATCTTAAATTGGTTGAGGCGCAACAAGCGCGCAGAATTCTTGATAGATGGGTAGGTTATGAAGTTTCGCCTATTTTGTGGAGAAAAATAGCAAAAGGACTTTCTGCAGGTCGTGTACAATCAGTTGCATTGCGTATGATTTGCGATAGAGAGAAGGCAATTCGAACCTTTGTTCCGGAAGAATACTGGACAATTATAGGTAATTTTAAACATAATAAATCAATAATCGCTGCGCCATTAACTAATATTGGTAAATCGAAAGCTGAAATAAAAAATGAAGAGTCAGCTAAAAAAGTTGTTGATGTATTAAAGAATGAAAAATATATAATTGATTCTATTGTTGACAAGGTTCGCATCAGAAATCCATTACCTCCTTTTATGACGAGTACCTTACAGCAGGCCGCATATAATATGCTTGGATTTTCCGTAAAGAAGACAATGCAAATAGCGCAACATCTTTATGAAGGTATAGCGCTAAATGATCCTAGCACACCCATTGCTCTTATAACCTATATGCGTACTGATTCATTGCGTATTTCTGATACTGCTTTACAGCAGGCGCGTTTATATATTACTAAACATTATCCCTCAAATTATTTACCCTCAAAGGTAAATCTTTTTGAAAAAAAAACCAAAGCAAAAACACAGGATGCGCATGAAGCAATTAGGCCAATCGATATAGATCTTACTCCAGATAAAATACGGCACTATCTTCCTTCTGATGAGGCAAAATTATATGATCTCATTTGGAAACGATTTGTATCATGTCAAATGAAACCGGCTGAATATGCACAGCGTCAGGTTACTATTAAAGGGGGTATATATACCTTTAAAGTGACCGGGTCAACACTTATATTTGATGGATTTTTACGTCTTTATCAAGAAGAAGAGGAAGAAGGTGAAAAGGAAGATAAAATAACTTTACCTGCAGATATACAAGAAAAGAATAATGTTAATTTAGATAAAATTGATTCTAAACAACATTTTACTCAACCTCAGCCGCGCTTTACCGAAAGTACTCTTGTAAAAGAATTAGAAAAGGAAGGTATTGGTCGACCAAGTACCTACGTAGCAGTACTTAATACTATTCGAGCACGTTCATATACAACTCTTGAAAAAAAGAAATTTGTGCCGACTGAATTAGGTATGCTCGTGACTGAAATGTTGGTAAAAAATTTACCTGAAATTATGAATCCCAAATTCACCGCAACTATGGAAGAAAATTTAGATAAAGTTGCTGAGGGAGAACTTGATCGTGATACATTGTTACGTAATTTTTATGAACCGTTTAAAAAAGACTTAGCTATTTTTGGTGGAAAAGGTGAAGGAAAAAAAGCAGCGGAAACGGATGTGATTTGTCCTCAGTGTAATGAAAAAAAATTGGCTATTCGCTTTGGTAAATCGGGTGAATTTTTAGGATGTATGGGTTATCCGGAATGTACATTCACTTCAAATTTTGTTCGTGACGAAAAAGGAAATATTGAATTAAGAGAAGCTGAAGCACCCAAATTAATAGAAAAAAACTGTCCATTGTGCGCCAAGCCACTTCGTCAATTAAAAGGTAAGTATGGTGATTTTATTTCCTGCTCTGGTTATCCTGAATGTAAATATGTTGAACGTAAAACATTACCTTTTCCTTGTCCACAATGTGGTAATGATATTATTGAACGCGCATGGCGTGGTGGAAAATTTTGGGGATGTTCTGGATATCCAAAATGTAAGCTTGCAATCTTTGACCCAATTGAGGAAACTCCATGTCCGCAATGTGCATGGCCATTTTTAACAAAAAAAACTACAAAAGAGGGTGAAGTAACAACTATTTGTTTAAATAAAGAATGTAACTATAAATCATAAAAAATATTTCTTTATCGTTGATAGAAATTTTTTAATGGATATTCAAACTATACGTCTGCAAGATTGCTTAATAAAATTTTACAATGATTGGTATTTTAGATCTTGATTTTACTTAATTATTATTTAAAATGTAGTGAGATAATAAATGCACATTATGAAAAAGTTTAACGCGATGAAAAAGAAAATTATAATAATAGTATGTTTTTTATTGCTTACATCACTACAAAGTTGTAGAAAAAAAAGTAGAGCAGAAAAAAAATTTGAAAAAACTACGAGATCTCGTTTGATTGGTAGTTGCTAATATGACTCATTATTAAAGAAACTGTTTCTTCTGCATTTAGTGATGATGTATCAAGTATAATAGCATCTTTAGGAACAATAAGTGGTGCAATTATGCGATTTTTGTCTCGTTCATCTCGTTCGGTAATGAATTTAGTTGATTCTTCAATAGAAAAGAAATGGTTATATTTTTGTTGATCTTTGCGCCAACGACTAGCTCGAACAATTAAAGATGCAGTAATAAAAAACTTTATTTCTGCTTGAGGAAATACTACAGACCCGACATCACGCCCATCGATAACAATATTATGATTTGCTGCGATAGCTCGTTGCATGCTAGTGACTTTACTGCGAATATTCTTGTTTATACTAATGATAGACGTTGCACGATCTATAAGTGTATCTTTCAGATAAGCAGTAACATCATTATTATCAAAAAAAATATGTTCTTGAGATTCTTCATTATATGTATAAGTAAAGCGATCTGAATCAATATATTGTTTAAACTTTTCAATAGATATGTCATTAAGAGTTTCTAATGTACATCCACAATGATTAATTAATACATACGCGATTGCACGATACATTAATCCTGAGCATACATAATAAAATCCTAATTTATGTGCTAAAATTCTGCCAACGGTTGATTTGCCGCTTGCTGTTGGTCCGTCAATAGTGATAATCATTATTTTTCTTTCACGGCAATATCAACACCTATCAACTCTATATTTACTCGTTCCTGCCAATAGTTTTCTGATACACGTGCGGCCAAAGTAAATGGTGATTCATAGTGTTTATTAAGCAATGCAAATAGTTCAGGACGATTAAAAAAGATTACTGGCTTAATAACGCCATCGGCAAACATGAAACATTTGACGTGTGCATCTTTAAGTAATTGTGGTTTTTGTACTTGCATGACATTATTCACATAAAAAATTGGCTGTTCGTTGCTATTGCCAAATGGTTCTAAATGCTCTAAGTCATCAATGAATTTTTTAGTCAAATCAGACAACATAACTTCTGCGTCAATTTTAATTTTTAATTGTAAGTCAAAGGGAGTTAACTGTGATGCAATCAAAGATTCCAATCTCATTTTCAATTCTGGTAAATGTTCAACTTTTAATGACAGACCTGCTGCAATAGAGTGTCCACCAAATTGCATAATAAGATCTGATGAAGCAGTAAGAGCATCAAACATATTAAACTCTGCAATTGATCTACATGAGCCCTTTGCAATTCCATCTTTTGTTAAATGAAACAATAAGGTTGGTTTACCATATGCAGAAACAAATCGGGATGCAACTAAACCAATAACACCGGCAGGCCAATGTTTACTCGCAGCTATGATTACGTTTTCTTTTTCAATATCAATTTGCTTTAATCTAATTTGTTCTTCTACTTCTTCAACGATTGATTTTTCTATTGCTTTACGTGCTTCATTCATTTCTAATAATACATGTGCAACAGCCTCTGCGTTCTTTGCATCAGTACCAATTAGAAACTTAACTGCTTGACGAGGATCTTCTAATCTGCCAAGTGCATTAATTTGCGGTGTTATAGAGAATCCAATATCTATCGAAGAAATTTTTGGCTTGGTAACTTTGCCATTGGCTTTTAATAATTTAAACGATAAACTTTCAATTTTATTAATAAATGCAAGACCATGACGTACCCAAAATCTATTTTCACCAACCAATGGAACAACATCTGCTACGGTACCCAACAACAAAAGTTCATATGCTTTTGGCGGTAATTGCAATCCCTTTTTTTCATACAATAACGAAATAAGTTTAAAGGTTACACCAACCCCTGCCAACGTTTTGTGAGGATAAAAACAATCTGCTTGATTAGGGTTAACGATTGCAAAAGCATCAGGAACTTGGCTATGAGGTCGATGATGATCAGTGATAATAAGGTCAATATGTAATTCTTTTGCACGCTTTGCTTGTTCAATAGCCGTAATGCCATTATCCACAGTCACGATGACCGAATAATTATTTTCTGCTGCACGTTCAACTATTTTTGTTGATAATCCATAGCCATCACGCACACGATGTGGTAAAAAATAGTTAATTTTTGCACCTAAGGGCAATAAACAGATCATCATCAAGGATGATGATGTGATGCCATCGACATCATAATCACCAAAAACTAAAATTTGTTCTTCTTTTTCTATAGCAGTAAGTAATCTATCAACAGCTTTTTCGGCATCTTTCATAAGACGTGGATCAGCAACGCTTTTTTCAAATGTACTAAATAAAAAGGAATCAATATCATCTTCATTTGTAAAACCACGAGTATATAATACTTGAGCAACGGCAAATGATAAATTATATCGTGATGAAATTAATGCAATGTGTTGCTCATCAACGACAGGTATTTTCCAAATATATTTTTCACCGGAAACTATTTTATTATTCATAATAACTTTATTAAAAGAGCATTATCATAATTGCAAAATTACTATCGTTAAGATTAATATAAATTATTGATAAGACCAAGGAAAAATGTATTTTATTTTTAAAATTCCAATTGAACAAATGGATTCGTGCAGATGGATCAGTTGTTACAAATCAATTATTTATACTATGTAATGTTTTTCTAACCCGTCCCCCATGAATATTCTGTGTGCGAAAAAGTATCGAAGGATAATTAAAAATAATAATTCATTGAGCTTCGCAGCGATACTTTTATAGTATCAAAAACATAGTATTTATCCTAAGGAGATAAATTTCATGAATCATATGCGATCATTTTTATGTCTATTTTTTATTATTGTACTTACAGCAACTACATGCCTAATTAGTAAAAGACCTCGTCGCGAAAAACCTCCAAAGCCACCTAAAAACGAGCTCACACAAGAACAAAAGCAGGTTATAGTTTCCAATATTGCTCAAGTAATGGGTGGAGTGTGCACTATAGTACAAGACCCACATAATCCCCATAATATAGGCAATTCTGTTGCGAGTATGATTCACGGACTTATTAATATTGCTGTGGAAAAAATCAGTAACAGAAAAATAGATATGAATGATGTTCAAGCAGTGCAAGAATGCATTAATGAATTATGTGAAGAAATTAGTGCAGAGATAACTAAAATAATTATTATGAAAAATATAAATAAAGATTTTGCATAAAAATGGCATTTTTATTTTTCAATATCTTATTGCTTACTTTTACGTGCGATGAGAATTATGCAAAAAAGCACACAGAGCAATCGTAATGCTTAAGTAGAATCCAGGAATGCCTAGTCAGTACGTTTTTATTCATGCAAGCAATTTCTATGTAAGGAGTAATCCTGTTTAAAGTTAACCGTTTTTAGTTTATCATTTTCGATATTTTTTCAAAACAGAAAAGCGCCTATAAACCGTTTATTAATAGCTCTTTGATTGACTCATAGCAAATATAATGGTATTGTAAACGATAATATAAATTGTTAAATCTCTCATTTTAAGAGGAATGTTATGCAACATCATACCTTCTTATTGCCAATTCCTTCTATTTCTTTACCTACAATTACTCACTTTCTTTGGTGCTCTTAGCGCTAATATCTTTTTATCTCTTATTTATTTTACTGTCGACTTATAAACATTTTTTGCTGACTTTTTTTTGATAAAGGAATTTTATAATGTTTTTTATAAAACTATGTTTATTTTTAGCATTTAATACCAATCTTATAGGAATGAAAGTTGATTTTTCCATTAACTAAAAACTTTACAAAATAAACATATCAAAAGGAAAAAAATGAATAAATTTACATTAACTTGCATTGCAATATTTGCTATATCAATCACTTTTGTTATGTATTATTTATTTAAGCAACAATCAAAAAAGCAAATTGGTCAATCTTATCGTATTGCTATTTTTGAACCAGCATCACATCCAGCTATGGATGAAATTGTACAAGGATTTATGCAAACAATACAAAACAATAGCTCACAGCAGTATACTTTTGAGCGCTATAATGCGAACGGGAATACAACATTATTACGTGCACAGGCTGAAGAAATTATTCATCGCAACTATGATTTGATTATGACAATAGGAACTGATCCAACACGTACCATTCATGAACTAACAACAAAAAAAAGTATAACAACTCCTGTTGTTTTTACCGCCGTGTCAGATCCTGTTGCTCTGGGCATAATTGCATCGCGTACATCTTCTGGTAATAATGTTACGGGGGTAGAAGAAGTACCAAGCTATGAAAAACAATTCAATAAACTGTTACAAGTAAAACCATATACGAAAAATATTCTTCTTGTGTATGATCCTATAATTAAATCAGGAATACATGAAGTATGGGCGCAACGCGTAAAGCAAGTTGCTGACAAAAAAAATATTACCATCCATTATGCTAAAGTTTTTCACATCAATGAAATTCAAGCAAAAGTGCAACCATTCCTACAAAACATTGATACCGTTCTTATATTTACCGATCATACAACAGTTTCTGGTATCGATAGCCTTATTACTTTATGTAATCGTTATGGAGTTACACTCTATGCATCAGATCTTAATTCGGGGGATAAGGGGGCAGCGCTTTCTTATGGAGTAAAGCAGTATGATCTTGGGGTAGATGCAGGATTTATTGCATTACGTATAGCTGAAAAAAATGAAAAACCAACTGATATACCAATAGTTGAACCAACAGCACAAAGATTAAAAATTAACACTGCCGTAGCACACCAGCAAGGCCTAGTGCTTTCTGATATACAACGAAATGAAATTGAAAAAGAAGGAGGAATTTTTGTATGATAATTAAACGATTTGATAAAACCATGTTTCTAAAAGTTTGCATATCTAAGGAATAAAATAATGACGGAAATTCTACTTATTATCATGGAACAAGCTCTTCTTCATTTTCCCCTTATTCTTGGTGCCTATATCAGTATATCACTTATGAAAACTCCTGATTTTAGTATAGAAATGGCATATGTTTTTGGTGCTTTCATGGGAAGTTTGGTGGTGCCACTGGTACACAATATGCCAACAATAATTAAATTTCCTCTCGTTATAGGCGCGAGCTTATTTGGTGGTGCTTGTGTGGGTATAACATCGAGCATACTTACACAAAAAGCTCGTATACCGCACTTATTATCAAGCATTGTAACAATTGGTATCTTCCATGGCATTAGCCAACTTGTTGCTGGCGTTTATGTATCGTTAAGTGGATATAAGAACATACTTGCGCTTGCTATAATCCCCTTGCATCCAGAATTGCCGCTTCTTATGATCTTATTTGCGTTATGTTGTATTATTGTTATGTATTTTTTTAGAACTGAACTTGGTTATTCTTTAGCAGTTTTTGGTTATAATCCTCATTTTTTCACGTATTATGGAATATCTTCATCGTATATATTCATTATCGGAATCATTGTTGCTAATGCCTTGGCCGGTTTAAGTGGTTATCTCGTTGCACAATCAAATGGCTTTGCTGATATTAACATGGGTTTTGGAAAACTACTGCTTTGTATATCTTCTATCATTTTAGGTAAAGTTGTATATGCTAAAACTCTTTCAATTATTACTCCCATTGCCGGTATATTCAGTTATTTTACCTTACAACAATTACTTCTCAAAGTTGGTTTTGATTTACGGTATTTTCTTATGGTACAAGCTTTAGTAATAGTTACTATTCTCATCGCACAACATAAATATAACGAAAATGTTACTAATGATCACTTAGGAATATAATTATGAAACAATTAATAATTGATCACATGAGTTTTTCATTTTATGGACAAAAACAACCTTTTTTTCATAATGTTCATATAACATTTAACTCGGGAAATATTTATTTTATTCAAGGTAAAAATGGAATAGGAAAAACAACCTTTTTTTCTATACTACAAGGGACAACGCCACGCAATGCAACGTTGACCGGAACAGTTATTTTTGAAAATAAACCATTTATTATTAAAAACAATAATATGGATAAGCGCATTAGTTCGCACATTAAAACTGTTGTACAAGATATTAATAAAATGATTGTTAGTGCAATGAGTGTTGAAGATAATTTACGACTAGCCCATCTATCAAACCATCCTCGTCTTATTCCACTTTCTTCTATAAATCATATACCCGCTATAATGAATACTTTTAATATTAATCAACATGCAATTGTTCAACAACTTTCTGGTGGACAAAAACAGATTCTTGCAATTATGATGGCATTACAAAAATCAACACATATTTTATTGCTTGATGAACCCACAGCCGCCTTAGATGAAAAAAACAGTCATATGGTTATGCAATTTCTAACTGATCTTGTAAAAGCATTAGATATAATAATTATCATTATTACGCATGATAAAGAGCTGACACAGGCCTATGCCGATAATCGTGTTATCACTATGCAAACAGAAAAAAATGATACACGCACACTTACGTTTTTATAAATGGAGCTATTGTTTTTTATTCATATCAAATAAAAAACAGGATAGGCATGTGATAGTTAAAAAGATGCAATTTATCATTGATAGTCGGAGAGAAATTCTTGATTTCATTATTATTTCAAAAAATAATTACGGGTACATTTAATTTAGAATTAAATATGAACTACAAATACTTTTAAGATAAATGGTTTTTCATCATCATCATGATTCATTGTGTTATCTAATTGTTTCAATTCGTTCCAAGAAATTCCTGAGTGATAGTGCGATGTCAAAAATTCTTCTAAAATTAAGTTTGGAGAATTAATAATTTCTATCTGACACCCAAAAGGAAGTTTTTGATTAACATTCGAAATGATATTAAAGCGTAGCTGAGCGGCTAGTTCGTCAAACCACATATAAAAAATGGCAGAATTGCTTATATTTGCTTGTATTAGTTGCTTAGTTTTATTTTGTAAAAGAGAAGAAAGAAAATCGATAAAATGAGTTACTGAAATTCTTTTTGCTGTACAGTAATCAATTGATAATATCCACATGTTGTTTAATGTTTCTTGCTCTTGCAATATACTTTTGCCAGTTATAAGGATTGAACTATCAATAACAACGTCTAAATCGACAATGTTTTGTATGATTATAGATTTTATGGACATAATATAAGATCCTTATAAGAAATAAATAAACCAATTGGCCCTTTATTTTTCCCTATGATTGGATTACCCAGTTCATCGGCATCAAATAGCCATTTTAATCCTGTTGTATGCTCCTTAAAAACTTTATATGCGCAACCTCCATGATTTGCACGATCTTTTGACCACCATAATTTCGTTTTTGGGTCACGATAAAAATTTCCAAATCGATTACTTCTTACTTTTTTGTCAGCTCGTAATTTGATATAATTAAAAATTTTATTTTTTTGATTTTCTTGGTTTTCGTCATCAGGTGGATGATTATAATTGCCAGAACATGAAATTATTTCCGGTTTAGATTTGGCAGTATCGTTATTTTTTTTATGCTTATTGAACAGATTGATACCAATCATTGTTCCGCCAAAAAAAGTTCCCAATGTAAGTCCCGCAAATTGAATACCTGATCCGAAAACCCATGCTACACCTACGGCGATTGGAGGAATATTGTGAGTCAAGATACGAAGATTAGATATAAAAAAATTATGTGGAGATGTAGTTGAAATTTTATAAGCGATTGTTTCTTGTGAAGAGGTTGTAATATTTTGGCAGAAGCAATATTCTAATTTATTGTTGAGAAAAGTATTATTTTTTGTGAGATTTTTTGCTTTTATCCATTGTTTAATAGATGGATCATAAAAAAGTTGATTTTTGGTTGCCGCTATAACTTCTTTATTTATTGTAATAGAAATAATGTTTTTTTTTGTTGCTGAAGAAATTTGTATAACTTGATGTTCAATGAGTGTGTTATTTTTATAACCAATAACATAATCACCTATGTTAATTTTTTCTATAGGTATGAGGCCATGGATAGTCAAAATAGTGTTGCCTGCAACTATAGCAGGAAAAGAAATGTTATGGTATGACACTAAAAGGGTAAATGAAATTATTTTTATCATAAAGAAAAGACGTGAACTCATGATTTAACTTTTTTGTAAAAATAAGGCGTTTATAAATTTTGTTATTCTGAGAAAATATGAATATCATAAAGCGTAGTATATTTTCTACAAAATGTAAGGTATTAAATAGTGAATAATTTTACGCAACAATATAAAAATATCATTATACCTATAATAGAAAAATATGCGCCTAGCGCAAAAATTATATTGTATGGCTCTCGCGCTCGAATGGATTTTAGGGAAGGTTCTGATATTGATATTGCATTGGATATGGGACATAAACTTGATACATTAATTATAAGTAATATTGTTGGCGATCTAGAAGAATCAAATATACCTATTCTTTTTGACATAGTTGATTTTCGATCTGTGTCGGAATCTATGCAAAAAGAAATTGTGAAGGATGGAGTTATATGGAAAGAATAAATAAAAAAATTACTCTATTTTTAGAGGCATTAAAAACTCTTGAAGAGGGAATTGCTTTATTCTACGAATATAAAATTATTCTTGATAAACAAACTACTGATAAAAATGAACAATTATTTACAAGTATGCGTGATTCTATGATTCAACGTTTTGAATATTGTACAGATCTTTTTTGGAAATTGGTTAAAGTTTATTTAGAAGATGTTGAAAGAATAGATTTGCCAGTAAATTCTCCCCGTGCAATTTTGCGCGAAGCAGTAAAAGCACGAATATTATCTGAGCGTGAAGGTGATGAATGTATGGATATGGTTCAATCAAGAAATAAAACATCACATACATATCATCAAGTAATGGCAGAAGAAATTGCACATGAAATACCTCAGTATTATGAATTAATGAAAAAAATAATAGATCGAGTTATGAATGTAATCGCAGAAAAATGATGACTATCTATGCCGATCTTCTTTTTTCTTAAACATTATACACAATTAACTGAGATTGATGAGTTGGAAACAAGTCTTAAAACAAAAAAATGGTTTTACCATCCCTGAAATGCAAGCATATTTGTCGGTATACTTCCGTCTTAAAAATAAGTTAGCAGTGGAAGATAAACTTTCTCCAGAGGAAAAATCGTCTCGAGGGTCATGGGCAAGAGAGGCATTAGAAACGAGAAAGTCGCCAGAGGTAACTGTTTCAGAGCCTAGTGGGGATTAATAAGCATAAAAAAAACGGGTGATAGTATAAAAACTGTCGCCCGTTTTAACTTAATTTTCAACTTGTTCAATTAATTGATATACTGTACATTATTGCAATAGTATAAAATATATCAATTAATGAATATCACAGTAAAATATGAAATATATACCTTTTCTTTTCACCATATTTCTTTTTAATCAACTTGTTTGCATGGAATTGAGTCAAGATAACGAAAAATTTGTATCATTTCCTAAGGAAATTTATTATATCATTGTTAAATTTCTTGATTTTCAATCGCAACATCGCATGAAAAGAGTAAGTAAATCATTTAATACTGATCTTTCTACGAATTTGAAGTTAGATCTTAACAGTTTGATTGATGCTTTATTTCAATATAAAAGTAATCAACTAATTTTTAAATATTTAGTTGATCATGTCTCAGAAGATCAACAAAATGATCTTAAAATTTATTTTAATGAGATGGACTTACAAGAAGCTGCCTATCCTACCAATAATCCCCTTCACATAAATTTTAAATCAAAATGCGTAAGGATAATCAAAATCTATAACGCTAATCAAGTTAAATTTTATTTGCCTTATTGCCGCATAAAAACATATTTAAATTCATTAAAAGAATCTAAAGATAATACATTTGCACAAAACACATTAAAGTCGCTATGCTCTTTTTTTGAAATAGATCACAATATAAACAACAAGAATGAAAAATGTATTGAATGTCTTAGCCAACTTACAGCAAATAACGATCAACGGGCAATAGATAATTTATTTATAAAAGCAATTGAAGCTAAAAATTTTGAGGCGATGGTTACTTTATCGCAATACATATATCACGATTCTGATTTAAGAAAAAATTGTTTTAATTATGCAGGTACGCATAAACAAAGAGAATTATTGGCTCAAGCTCTACCTTGTAAAATTTTCAATAAATTTCTTTGTGATGCTATTAACAATGACAACATAGAATTAGTACAATCTTTAATTAAAATTATTATTCAATCAGGTGAAAAGAGACAAATAAATAGCTTCCAAAATGATAAAATGTATCCGTTAACACTTGCATTATCATTAGAATCAAATGAAATTCTAACAGCTCTTAACAAAATTGAAATACAGTTCTTTTTTGAGTCTCTTGAAGATATGAAAGCCATTATAAATCAAAAAATAGTAGAACGATTAATTAATAATGATTATAAAGTAGATAGCACAATTCATTGCTTTCGTGATCATCAGAATTATTCAACTACTCTTTTATGTGAAGCAACAAAAAATAACGATCAGCCGCTTGTAGAATATTTGTTAAAAAATGGTGCAACCATTGATTGTAAAACACTTTTAGCTTCTTTAGAACATACAGCCATACTTGATTTATTTTTGTCGCAAACTAATAAAAGTCCTGTTTCTATTGATAAAAAAAAATTATGCGAGTTGCCTTTGATTCTTCAATTAAAACGACCATCTAATGCGATTCTGGAAAAATTAGTACAAGCAAAACTCCTTGAAGAAGGTGATATGAAATTGATAATTGAAGCTATAGAAAGGGAGAACTTTATCTCTGCCGTTAACAATAAAGATATCGCTCTTTTGGAACCAATACTTCAAAATAATCCTACTATTGCTGAACAATTTTCTTATACAGATTTTACAGACAAGGATATTCAAAAAATCGCATTGTTATTGAAATATGGAGCAAGTGTTTTCAGTTTCTCGCCTGATCTTTATGAGATAATTCTAAGTGACAGCGGTATTGATGAAGACAATATTATTTTTAATTTAGATCAAGATATAAAAAACAATCTTATTAATATAAAAAATAATTCTAATTCTTATTATCTTTTAAAGTGCGCTCTCTCATCACAGAAAAATAAATTGGTAGATTGTTTATTAAAGCATGACGTTTTTGCTACTATTTTCAACTTAGAAAGCGAATATTATTCAAAATTAATTGACTTAGCTGATCCTGTTTTAATAATAAACCTTATTAAAAATCAATGTTCAAATTTTAAATATAACGATTATAAGGTTAAGGCATTTTTTGAAGCTGTTGTAATTAATAAAAATATTACCATAGATAATAAAAGAGAAATGATAACAACAATATTAAAATCGAATCCTGATAAAATTAAACAGAAACAATTAAATAATGCACTTGTAACTAATCAAGAAAATCCTATAATATCAACTCTTTTGCTCAATAACGGAGCAAATATTTTATGTGGAGCGGTTGACCTTTATTCATTCATCACGAATGGTGTTACTGAAAAAAGTATACTTAATTCTTTTAAAAGCCATAAAGAAGAAAATAAAAAGAATAGTAATTATAAAAGTAACTGTTTGCGATTACTGCAAATCTCCCTCAACGACTCTAAATTTATCTTGGCAAAAGAGCTTTTAGATTGTGATGTTAATGTAAACATTCTAAATGAGTGGATTATCATAAATTTTATACAACAAAAAAATATTAATGCACTTGAATTTATCTGTGAACATGGATTTACGTTTTCAGAAAATAAAAATTATTATAAAAACAATGGCGTATCAGATGAGTTTTTTAAAGACGCAATAGATAAACAAAAAATTAATTTGGTCAAGACATTATTAAAATTTGAGAAGAACTTTAATAATGTTTCTATCCGCAACTACGCCAAAACACTAAAAAATAATAGATTAATAAATATCTTATCTGTTGGCACAATAAGACAGTTCACCCCTACACTATTGGGTGGAGATTTTCAGTATCTCGGACAAAAAAATATTTTTATTGATACGAGCAACTTTGGTTGTAAAAGTATCACAGATTTATCGAAGATTGCTTATTTTTAAGGTCTATTTTGCTTCACGCATAATTTCTAATAAAGCCGGATCAGTTGTTACAATTGGTTGCAAGGGTAATGGGATTGTTGGTTTTGGTGATATATATTGCGAGTAGTACATTTGATGTCGCTGTAAACGGAGTAAAATTTTTAATCCGAACCATCCGCCAAATATCGGCGGTATCCACCAATATTTTTTGAACCATTCTCGCCATGTTATTTTTGAATGAAATTCATATTTTTCTAAAAATGGGGGCAATTCTGTAACAAGCATATCAATAGCACTTAATAGTTCTGCTATGGGTAATTGATTTATTGTCTCACTTATTTCAAGAATCGTGCTTAATGATAGTGTTTTTAATTGATGTGGATTCTCTTCACATTCATATAAAAGAATTTGTTTGTAAACAGTAAAAATAAGTAAGAAAAGTTCATGAATTACCAGATTATTTTGCAAATGGAGATAATGAATAGTTTCGTATAATAATATAAGTATGGGCTGCACTGTTCCTGTAAGAAGCATTTTTTTGATGCATGCTTTTATTATGGGACTAAAAAAACGTGTTGAATCGATTTGAAGATAATTCTTTTTTTCACGAATGTTGCAGGGCTTATAATAATAATGTTGTTTATGTAGGCATGATAAAAAATATGTTGCTTCTGATAGGCATTTTATAAAATGAAAATGGGTAATGATATTACTACAATACTCAGAAGCGATATTATGTGACTTTGGAATTGAATGTAGAAATATGGAAAGTAGAACCATAAGTTTTATTGTTTTTTTCATAAACATTTTTTTTGTAATATAGTGTTAACTTTGTTCTTCTTGTTGATCAAGATGATCTTGCCAAAGAATCAAAGTTTTTTCTATAAGGTCGCTACGTTTTGCTTGTAATTCCGGTTTAGTGGCAAAATAACTGTCCAGCAGTTCAGGAAGATCCATAGTTACCTTGAAAGCGCAGCTTCGTTTTTCTCGTGCTTCAAAGCTATGAATAGGTATAACGCCAATTACATATAATGCATCTTGGCAGGCCTGTTCAATGACCTTTAAGTCAACTAAATCCTTTTTTCCTGACGGTATATGATAAATAATTTTAACAATCGCATCCTGAAGAGAATGTTTTTTTATAGCCTGTACCATTTGATCTGTTTGAGATAATCCTGATGTGAGAACCACTTCAATTTGAATGAATGGACGCGTTGGAACAGGAATGAATTCATAGGTAGCCTTTCCTTTTTCGGGAATGCTTACCAAACAAAAGCCTTTTTCTTCTTTACGTTCGCCGAAATCAATGCGTTCAATTGATCCTGAATACACGACAGCGGGATAACCTGAAGCATTTAAATTTTGATGTCTATGAAGATGGCCAAGAGCGACATAATCAAATGGGCTTATCGCTAATTGAGATGGCATAAGCATTGGATCATTCCCATAGATTGCGCGTTTTTCTGAGCCAGAGAATATTCCTGTGCTTACGGTGATGTGGCTTGCAAGGATTGCAGGAATGGTTTGATCAATTTTTTGTGCAAAATCTTTGATAATGTGTGCAACTGCCTTTGATATGTACTCAGTTAATTGATCATTTGATTTGTCTAAATGTTTATCAGCAATTGCTATGGTATTACGTGTTGGCCAAGGGATACCAACAATAGTAATAGGACCATTTTTTGTGTTTAAAGTAATGTTGCCCGGTTTTGAAAAAACATGAAATCCTTCTAGTGGTAGGTCGGGTAGCATATCAAGTGCATGAGCTTTGCCAAAACTGAGAGGGTGATCATGATTTCCTATCACAATAACAATAGGAATTCCTGCCTTATAAAGACGCAAAAAACATTTAAATAATAATTTTTGTTGTGTTTGGCTTGGATTATGAGTTTTATATGCATCTCCCGCAAATAAGAAGAAATCTACTGATTGTTCAATAGCATTATCTATGCAATAATTAAGAGCTTTCTCGAAGTCAAGCAATCGAGTATGAATACCTGTTTTGGTATCTATTTTGCCATAATTTTCCATACCAAAATGAATATCTGCCGTATGAATAAAACGAATCATTGTTCATCTGCAGGAGTAGTAGATCGTATACATCGAGCACCGATAAAGGAAAAAGTATCACTATTGTTTTCAGGAGTGATAATTGATTCTACAGAAGTAGTTTTTAATTTTTGAGCATAATTATGTTTGTTGGTTTGATGAGATCGTGCAATTGCCAAAGCATTAGTGGGTACATCTGCTGTTATTGTTGATCCTGCAGCGGTAAATGCATTTTCTCCAATAGTCACTGGCGCTACAATAGTGTTATTACTTCCAATAAACGCATGATCATTGATGATAGTTGTGTGTTTAGTTATGCCATCATAATTACAGGTGATTGTACCTGCACCAATATTAACGCGTGAACCAACGGTGGCATCTCCAATATAGCTTAAATGTTTTATTTTTGTTTCTGTGTTAATGACACTATTTTTAATTTCAACAAAATTTCCAATGACACTTTTGTGTTTAATTGTAGCATTGGATCGTAAATGCGCAAATGGTCCGATATCTGCGTGTGATTCAATATAACTATCTTCAATAACACAGTGAGAATGAATAGTGACATCATTTTCGAGAATTACATTATTTAAAGAACTAAATTCAGCAATAGTGCAATTTTTTCCTATAATTGTATTGCCGCGTAATTGAACAGCGGTGCCTATATATGATCCCTGGCCAATAATAACAGTAGTATCTACATGAGTTTGATGAGGGTGTGAAAAACGTACGCCTTGTTTCATCCAGTGCTTAATGATTTCTAAGCGTTTTATTTGTTCTATTGTCGATAATTCTTCAAAAGTATTGATACCGCAAATATCATCAAATGAAGCTTTTGTTGTTGTGACAATATAACCATTATCGCTGGCAATTTTAACTAAATCAGTAATATAGAATTCTTTATTTGCATTATTGTCGTTAAGTGTTGAAATATAATTTTTCAAAAATTTTTTAGTTATTATATAAATGCCTGCATTAATCAGGTAGTTTTCTTCGAGGTTGCCGATAAAATCTTTTGCTTCAATAATGCTTATACAATTGTCAGCTACAACAACTCTTCCATATGATTGTTCTTGTGAATGTGTGATGCATGCTGTTACAAAACTTATAGCAGCACCACTTTTGATATGCTCATCATAGAGAGATTTGATTATCGTTACTGTTACTAGGGGCATATCTCCATTCATGACAAGAATATAATCATTGTTCCATAGTTCTTGTGTACATGCAAGCGCATGACCAGTACCATTTTGTTCTTCTTGCACTGCACATGTAATAGTATCATTATGCTCTGCAAAAATAATTTTTTTTATAATTTCTTGTTGATATCCTACAACAACGGTTGTGGGAATGTGCAATGTTGCCATAAGTTTTGTGGAAAAAAGAATCATTGCTTGACCACAAATTGTTTCAGCAAGTTTTGTTTTTTCTGTATTAAAACGTGTTGATTTTCCTGCGGCTAAAATAATCGCTTGAAGATTGTCATTCATATGTTTTCCTTATTAATTACACGCTTTTTGCATATACAAAAAATCATAGTTCTTTTAATTAAAGGTGCTGGATGAGTGTATCATGTTTTTTTAAATTTTTCATATGATTTTTGTGTTTGCTTATGAGATTGAAGTGATAATATTTGTGCAATAAGAAGGAAGGTTTATACTTTAAAAAAAAGGAAAATAAGATATTATAGTACAAGAGGTTAGTTTGACTTTTATGTAAGATTCGACAAACAGTATAGATCAGGATAGTTACATGTCGAAAAAAATTTCTTTTTTTATTGTATTATGTTGTATGTCTCAAATAAATTATGCAGAGATATATGATAATCGGTTTATTCCTTTGTTTGTGCCGCAGCAATTTTTTATTGAGGAATTACCCTCATTGTATGAACTTGATTTTGTAACAATAACGGCAAGTGAAGCATTTGCGCGTGATGAAAAAACGGTAGGCATTCCAGAAATATTTGGAACATTTGATTTAAATACATTGGCAACATCCTTGTTAAACATAACGGGTAAAAGTCCTTTACGCTCCGATTTATTAGGACGAGAGTTACCTTTCTTAGTTAGCGGCCGAATTCAGGGACAAGGGTTTTTCATGCGATATTGCCAATCTCTTTCAGAGTATTGGAGCATTGGTTGTGAGTTATTGTTCTTAAAAACAAATTCACGTCAAAATTTTCGTTTGGATTTTGATAAAGTAAAAAATTTATTACCCGGTGATATTGCTGAAATTGAACAATCTCGACGTATAGCATTTGAAAGTATCGGATTAATTGAGAATAATGCTGCACAACATGGAATTGGAGATATTGATGTGTATGTCCGTGGTAGCAAAACATGGCACTATACCTTGAAATGCCGCACTATCTACGCTGGGCTATCGTTTGGCGGATTTATACCAACAGGAGTCAAAACAAATCTGTGTAACGCTGCCTCTATTCCGTATGGAGGTAATGGGTTTGGTGGTTTTTATGTGAAAGGTGATGCTTTATTTGAACTCAAAGAAGATAATAAAGTAGGATTTTTATTAGAAATTAGTAAGCGAGTAGCGCGTACAACAGTTGTTCGTATGCCCATGACAGCAAGCGAGCCATATATCTTTGGTCCCATCATAGGTAAAGCACATATCAGTCCAGGTCCAACATTAGCATTTTCTCCTTATTTTGTTTTAGAAAATTTAAGAGCAGGTTTTGGCATAGGAGTTCACTATACATTAACTTCTCATTGGAGAGATTCGTGGTGTGATCGACGCGATGATCAGACTATTCCTGTTGATTTATCTCAGGTAATTAAAACATCGAAATGGGGATCAGATTATTTTACCATCAATCTATTTTATGATTTTGGTAAACAAAAAAGAAAACATATTATAGATCCAATTGTTTGTTTTAGATGGGATGTACCCGCAATGCTTTTTGTATCACATAATGTTCCAAAAACAAATAAAGTATCATTGGGAATAGAGTTAGCATATTAATAAATTTTAATGAGGAATATGTATGAAATTTGTCCCTGCGCGAAAATTATTTAATTTTTTTTCTAATGATATAGCGATTGATCTTGGTACGGCTAATACAGTAATTTATGTTCGAGGCCAAGGTATTATTTTAAATGAACCATCAGTTGTTGCTGTACGATTACACACTAAAAATGTACTTGCCGCTGGCACACGTGCAAAAGAGATGTTAGGTAAAACTCCAGAAAATATTGTTGCTAGTCGTCCCATGCGCGATGGAGTTATTGCAGATTACGAATTAACTGAAAGCATGTTACGTTATTTTATTAATGTTATTCATCATGGACATACTCGTTTTTTTAAACCTCGCCCCCGAATGATCATTGGTGTTCCATCAGGTATTACGCAAGTGGAGCGTAGAGCCATTGAAGAATCAGCTAAAGAGGCTGGTGCACGAATGGTACGTACAATTATGGAACCAATGGCGGCTGCAATAGGCGCAGGACTTCCTGTTGAAGAGCCCTCAGGCAACATGATTGTAGATATTGGTGGAGGTACAACCGAAGTTGCTGTTATTTCGCTTAAATCAATTGTTTTTTGCCGTTCTGTACGTGTTGGTGGCGATGAAATGGATGTTGCAATTGTGCAATATGTTAAGCGTAAATATAATTTATTAATTGGTGAGCGCACAGCTGAACAAGTTAAAATAGAAATAGGATCAGCGCTGCTTGAAGGTGATTTTCATAAAAAAAGTATTGCAGTAAAAGGGAGAGACCTCGTTACTGGGGTACCAAAAACAGTAGTATTAACAGCACCAGAAGTAAATGAAGCATTACTTGAAACCATTGCAAGCATTGTTGAAGCGGTACGTGTTGTTTTAGAAAATACACCACCAGAACTGTCTTCTGATTTAGTGGTTAGTGGTATTACTATGGCGGGTGGCGGTTCATTGTTACGAGGACTTGATAAGCTCATATCAATGGAGACAGGCCTTCCGGTTGTAGTTGCTGAAGACCCTTTATTTTGTGTTGTAAAAGGTGCAGGTAAAGTAATTGAAGATCTTGATTTTTTCCAAGACGCATTAATGGAGTAATTAAACGACGTGGCATATTCACAAGGAATTCCTTTAAAAAAACAATTTGGGCAACATTTTTTGCGTGATGTACGCATTGTTCATACCATGATTTTTGCTGTTGAAATAACACCACAGACATCAATTTTTGAAATTGGATGTGGTGATGGATTTTTAACTAAACATATTTTATCAACCCCGATGGCACGATTAAAGATTTTTGAAATTGATCCTGATTGGGCTCATTATGTTCAAGAAACTTTTAAAGATGAACGGCTATCTGTTCTTGTTGAAAATTTTCTTGATATAGATTTTACTCAGCTCGAAGAACATAAACCATGGACAGTTCTTGCGAATTTACCGTATCAAGTAACATTTCCTATTTTGCATCGTTTTCAAGAACATCGCCATTTACTTAAAGAAGGCGTTGTTATGATACAAGAAGAAGTTGCACAAAAAATAGTTAAGCAACGAGGACGTGGATATGGATATCCATCTCTCTTTTTTCAACATTATTTTGAGTGGAAATTATTAGATAAAATTCCGCCAACTGCATTTCATCCTGCGCCAAAAGTTTTTTCACGGTTAATTTATTTTAAACCACGCACTGAAATTATACCTATTGCCCAAGAAGAGAAATTTTGGAAGTTTATTAAACATTGTTTTAAGCAACCACGACGAACATTACGAAATAATTTAGCACATACTCATTATAAGATGGAAAATTTATCTGAGAATTTATTGGCTCTGCGCGCGCAGGAATTATCAATGAAAGATTTATTAGATGTTTGGGAATTAGTTAGATAGAGGAACTTTAGAAATAGTTTTTTAGATTAACTATAGTGCATTAAAATAATTTTGAATGACTTGGTAGTTATACATTAAGCATAATAAAGCACTGAATAAAACAGTTTTGCTTGCAACAGACCATAGATTTTCTTTTGTTGTGAGGCTTTTGAGTAGAACAAGGATAGAATTTGATTTTTGTTCAGGTACAGTTTTGACAGTGCTTTTATCTGGATGTTCATCATTCCATTTTTGAATTCTTTTTGCAATCTCGAGTTCTGATTTTTTTGTTTGATCAATAAGTTCTTTTACTCGTTGGTTCGACTGATCGGTAGCCTCTTTTTTGGCAATTTTTGCAGCTGCTTGTTGAGCAATTGTTTTTTCATTGGCAAGTCGTTTTGCTTGTTGATGTTCTAATTCAATTGAATGTAGCCTATGTTGCCACCTTTTATTTGCTTCTGCTCTTTCTATCTCGAATTTTTCCTTATGAGCAAGTTCTTCCTTTTTCTGTTGCTCTGTAAATGTTTTAAAAGCTTGTCTTTTTATATTTAATTGTATCTGTAGTTTTTCATTATTCTCAGCAATGGATTTTTTAGTTTCCTCTTCAATCTTAGCAATCTTAGCATTTAGATTTACAAGTATTGTTGCTACTTCTTTGTTTGTTTCGTCATCATTAAGTTCTTTTAATTTCTCGATAGCCTCATGTCTTATCCAGGAAAGGTTTTCATGTATAGCTTGACTACTCTGTTGAAATTCTTTTAACCGATCATCAATATCTTTTTGAAGTGCCTTTAATTGATCAATATCCGTTTTCATTCCAGCTAAAAATAGTGAAACTGTCGATAATCCAATCATCATGTATCTTTTTAAATAAATTTTTTGCATTGATAATTCTTTGGGTTCTAAAATATATTTTTTATTTAAACTCATAAAATTAATCTGAATAAAAATGGATGCATTAATAATACTGATTGCTGTAACATTGAGTTAAGATATATCTTCATATTGAAATAATATCATAAAGAGCTGAATATGTCATCTTTGAATTATTTTCATTAATAATATATTTACATACCCCATACTTCAATGGTGTATTTACCGGCAGTAGTTTTTTTGTTAAAAATCTTTTCATCCCATGTTTTTTCTGAATTGCGATCAAAAATAACCAAATATCCTTCTGTTGCATTATTAATATCCATATAT